>JANNVG010000682.1:0-2828 GCA_031414395.1 Fimbriiglobus sp. | reverse complement strand
TCCCAGGAAGGGGGGGCCGGGGGGGGTAGGTTTCATCCAGTCACGCGGCTTCCTGTTCCCGCCCGAAGTCGTCTTCCACGAAGACCGCCTGCTGGCCGTGCTCGGCGACCGCACCGAGATCGTGCGGTTGAAGGGCGTGTTCCGGTGCGAGCACGGGTGGATTGCCGTGAACCGCACGGGCGACGGGATGACGGTGAAGGCGACGGCGTACCGGCGGGACAGCCGAGTGGAGGCGTTCGCGGTGGAGCCGGACTGGGTCGGGTTCGAGGCGGACGTGCGGGGGTGCCGAATGGAACCGGGAACGCAGTGACCGGGTGGGTTAGTATCACCCCGCTCACTGCGTTCGGGGTTCCACCCGGCCGCCCCTGGTGCGGATTTTCGCCCCGCTACCGACCTTGTGTCCACCCGCACATTGCCGTACCTTCCCGCACCTCCCCAATGCCCGTGGTTCCGGGGAGTGTTTCAGTTCCGGAGGTCGAGTGATGCGTCTGTTCCTGTCGCTGATGGCGGTGGTGTTGGCCGGGTCGGTGTTCGCCCAGGAGCCGCCCAAGCCGGGCAAAGAGCACGACACCCTCAAGAAGCTGGAGGGCACCTGGGACACGACGATGAGCATGGGCGGGAAGGACGAGAAGGGCACGACCGTCTACAAGATGGACCTGAACGGCTTCTGGCTGAGCAGCACGATGGAGTGCAAGATCGAGGGGTTCGCGTTCACCGGCAAGGGCCTCGACGGGTACTGCCCGATCAAGAAGAAGTACGTGAGCATCTGGACGGACAGCATGGGGCCGTCGCCGGTGCTGATGGACGGCACCTACGACGCCGACAAGAAGACGCTGACGATGACCGGCGAGGGGCCGAGCATGGAAGGGAAGATGACCAAGTACAAGAGCGTGACCGAGCACACCGACGCCGACGCCATGAAGATGAGCATGTGGATCGGCGACGGCAAGGAGCCGATGTTCACCGTGAGCTACAAGCGGAAGAAGTGACCGACCTGGAACCGGGAACGCAGTGACCGGGTGGAGACAAACTCACCCGGTCACTGCGTTCCCGGTTCCACTCACTCACTTGAGTTCGAGGCAGTACAGCGTCTTGTTGTCCCGCAGGTAGACCTTGCCGTCGCAAATCGCCGGGTGCGCCCACGTCTCGCCGCACACCTTCGACGAAGCCAACTCCTTGTACTCCGTCTCGTTCGGCTCCAGCAGCTTCAGGTTGCCCTTGTCGTCGTGCAAGAGCAGTTTGCCGTCGCCCGTCTTCACCAGGGCGGCGTGGTAGGTGCCCACGTCCTTCTTCTCCCACATCACCGTGCCGCTCTTCGCCTCGACGCACCGCATGATGAGCGTGCCGCCGGGGAATTTTGCCTCGCCGATCACCATGTACAGGTAGTCGCCGATCGCCACCGGCGTGCTGAAGTAGCACGTCAGTTTCTCGTTCTTCCAAACCTCCTCGACCCCGTCGCCCTTCACCCGCACGCCGATGCTGCCCGACTTCACCGACCCGACGACGTACAGGTCGCCTACCCTCACCGGCGTGGTGCTGCTCTCCAGGATCGCGTCCACGAACTTGTGCTGCCACACCTGCTTGCCCAGGTCGGCGGTCACGCCCCGCACGTGGGCGGCGGTCAGGAAGACCAGTTGCGGTTTCGTGTCGCCGACGACAATCGGCGAGGCGTAACTGGCCCCGTCGTCCGTCGCCTGCCACGCCACCTTGCCGCTGTCCTTCTCGAATCCGACGATGCCCGCCCCCTTCCCGCCGACCATCACGATCACGTGCTTGCCCACGACCGTCGGCGAGGTGGCCACGCCGAACACCAGCTTCTTCGGGCTGAACTCCTTGGCCGTGTCCGCCTGCCACTTCTGGTCGCCCGTCTTGGCGTCCCAGGCGGTGAGCAGGCCGGTGCTGCCGAACGTGTACACGCGGTCGCCGTCCACGGTGGGCGTGCCCTGCGGGCCGGCGCCGAACGGGGTGTTGAACTTCGGCCGGTCGTAGCTCTTGGCCCACTTCTCGTCGCCCGTCTTGGTGTCGAACGCGGTGAGCGACTCGGCCTCTTTCTTGTCCACCTTGGCGAACACGTACACCAGCCCGTTCGCTACCACCGGCGAGCTGTGCGCCTCGCCGACGGCCTTCTTCCACACCTCATTCGGCTTCTCCTTCCACGCCGGGATCTTGTCCGGGGTGGCGCTGTCGCGGTTCGGCCCGAGGAACTGCGGCCAGTCGGCGGCCGGGGCGACGGAGGCGACGAGCAGGAGCAGGGGGAGGGCACGCATTGGGGGGAACTCCAGAGAAGTTGTCTTCGCCGCGAGCACCGCGAGCGACGGAAGCGGTTGGCACTCGCGGTGCTCGCAGCGAAGGTGTCGGGTTCACATCTTGATCTGTTTCGCCCGCTTCAGGATCTCTTCGACCGTGATCAGTTGGCCCTCGCCGCTGCCGGGGCAGGTGGCTTCCGTCCGCGCCCACTCCTCCGGCGACTCCAGGTTGCTGTCCCAGAACGGCCACGTACGGCACTGCGTCGGGCGGTCGCGGTAGACGGTACACCCGCGGTCGGCGTCGTAGAACACGCAGTCGCCGTTCGGCCGCTCCCGCAGGCTCACCCGCCCGCGCACCTTGCGGGTGAACACGGCTTCGAACTCGTTCCGCACCATGCCGCGGGCGGCGGCCAGCTTGGTGATCTCGTCGTCGTCCACCCACACCACGCCGGGCGCGCCGGTGCAGCACTTGCCGCACTGCGTGCAAGTGAACTGAAGGCCCGCCTGGAACCACGGCTCGGACATCGACATCTCCTGGTGAACCGGCGGCGTGAGCCGCCTGGGTGATCTGGACCCAGGCGG
>JANNVG010000681.1:0-7679 GCA_031414395.1 Fimbriiglobus sp. | reverse complement strand
GCGAGGGAGCGGGGTCGAGTGCCCGCTCCCTCGCGGTCGCGGCTCGTCCGGCCACGCTACCATACCCGCATGACCACGCCCTTTCACGCCGAAACTGCCGCCGCCCGGATTGCTCAACAGTCGTGGGCGAACCTGTCGGTGAACGCGCGACTGCGGCCGGTGGGCGAGTTCCGTCGGCTGCTGGTGGAGCGGTTGAACGACATCACCACCGCGATTGATGCGGACGTGAAGCGCCCGCCGGATCAGGTGGTGTCGAGTGAAGTGCTGCCCGTCGCAGATGCGGCGAAGTGGCTGGAAACGCAGGCGGTTCGCATCCTGAAACCGCGACGGGTGAGCGGGCGACCGATGTGGCTGATGGGGTGCAAAGACGTGGTCCATAGGCGGCCGTGGGGCGTGGTCGCGGTCATCGGCACGTGGAACTACCCGCTGTTCCTGAACGCGGTGCCGGTGCTGCACGCGCTCGTTGCCGGCAACGCGGTGGTGTGGAAACCGAGCGAAGTCGCCCCGCGGTTCGCGGAGGTGTTCGCCGGGCTGATCCGCGATGCCGGCTTCCCGCCAGGATGTTTCACGACGCTCACCGCCACCCGCGAGGCCGGGCCGATGGTCGCCGAGGCGGATGTCGATTTCGTTCACTTCACCGGCTCGGAGTCCGTGGGCCGGCAGTTGGCGAAGCGATTGGGCGAACGGCTCATCCCGTCCACGTTGGAATTGAGCGGGTGCGACGCGATGTTCGTGCTGGCCGACGCGAACGTGGAACTGGCGGTGCGGGCGGCGTGGTACGGTGCCACGCTGAACGACGGGCGGACGTGCATGGCCACGCGAAGGGTGTTCGTGGCACGGGCGGTGTGGGAGATGTTTGTGGAACTGGTGGGCACCTGGAACCGGGAACGCAGTGACCGGGTGAACATCACCCCACCCGGTCACTGCGTTCCCGGTTCCACCGAATTGATCCTCAACCCTCCCCCCGGCCACCCCGCCCGCCGCGAATCGACCTTCACCCCACGCCTCGCCGTGCTGCCGTTCGACACGATTGACGAAGCGCTCGCCCTGCACGCCGAGAGTCCGTTCCGGTTGACCGCCAGCTTCTTCACTCAAAACATCACCGCGGCCCAATCACTCGCCGCGAAGCTGACCGTCGGGTCAGTGGTCATCAACGACGTAATCGCACCGACGGCTCATCCCGGCACGCCGTTCGGCGGGCGGGGGGCGAGCGGGTGGGGCGTCACGCAAGGATCCGAAGGGCTACTGCAAATGACCGTGCCGCAGACGGTGACGGTGCATTCCGGCACCTTCCGCCCGCATGTGGAAAGCGTGCTGACCAACGACCCCGCCGGCGGCGAAGTGACCACGGGGATGCTGCGAATGGCCCACGGCCGCACGCTGGGTGTCAGGTGGTACGGGCTGACGCAGATGCTGCGCGGGATGATGAAGTTCGGGAAACGAACGGAGGCCCGACCGTGAGGGAGGGCGCGTGTGAGTGGCTCGCACCCTCCCTCACGGTCGGGTCTCCGTTCACACCCCGCCCTACAATTGGGCCATGAGCGACGATGCCATCCCCTTCGAGTTGAGCTACGACCGCGGCACGGTGCTGGTGGCCGGCGGGCCGGCGGGGTTCGACCACGCCACCCTGCCCGGCGTGCGGTACGACCCCCGCACCCTCACCCACCGCGCCCAGGGACGGCACTACCGCGGGCTGGTCGAGCACCTGGTGCGGAACAAGATCGCGTACACCGACACCGCCCGCGGGTGGGACAACAAGCCGACCGGGTGGAAAATCACCACCGACCGCGTGCCGTTCCCGCACCAGTCGGAGGCGGTGGCCGCGTGGTGGAAGGGCGGGGCACGCGGGGTGGTGGTGCTGCCGACCGGCACGGGCAAGAGCTTCGCCGCCGCCCTGGCCATCGAGAAGGCCAGCCGCCCCACGCTCGTCGTCGTGCCCACCATCGTCCTCATGACCCAGTGGTGCCTCGACCTGGAAAAGATGTTCGGCGTGTCGGTCGGGCAAGTCGGCGGCGGGGATTACGACTTCCAGCCGATCACCGTCACCACCTACAACTCGGCGTTCATCCACCTGGAGCGGTACGCCCACAAGTTCGGCATGATGGTGTTCGACGAGGCGCACCACTTGCCCGGCAGCACGTTCCAGGAAACTGCCATCGGCAGCCTCGCCCCGTATCGGCTGGGCCTGACGGCGACACCGGATCGCGCCGACGGTGCGGACGCGCTGCTGCCGGAGTTGATCGGGCCGATTGTCTACCGCCGCGAGATTCAGGAGCTGTCCGGCGAGTACCTGGCCGATTACACCGCGAAGGTGGTGTACGTCGACCTCACACGGGACGAAGAAGAGTCCTACCGCCGCAACCGCGAGCACTACCGCAAGTGGATCGCCGACCACGGCATCAGCATCAGCGGGCCGAACGGCTGGCAGAAGTTCATCTTCGAGGCGAGCAAGTCGCCCGACGGGTGGGACGCGCTGCGGGCGCACCGCGAGCAGAAGCGGATCGAGCGGCAGGCGAGCGGCAAGTTCCGGGCGCTCGACGACATCCTGAAGCGGCACGCCGGCGAGCGGAGCATCATCTTCACCGCCGACAACGCGACCGTGTACCAGATCGCCCGCCAGTACCTCGTGCCCGCCATCACCAACCAGACGAAGGCGAAGGAGCGGAAGGTGATCCTGGAGAAGTTCCACAGTGGGGAATACTCGGTGCTGGTGTCGTGCCAGGTGCTGAACGAGGGCGTGGACGTGCCGGCGGCGAGCGTGGGCGTGGTGCTGAGTGGCAGCGGCAGCGTGAAGGAGAACGTGCAGCGGCTCGGGCGGATTCTGCGGAAGTACGGCGACAAGCAGGCGACGCTGTACGAGATCATCGCCCGCGGCACGGCCGAGGAGTACACGTCGGACCGGCGGCGGCAACACGGGGCGTTTCAGTGATGGGGCTGGTTCAAAGCGGGCACGCGGATGACGCGGATTTCAGCGCGGATGACACGGATCAGACCGGAGAAGAGTTTCACCGCCGAGGGCACATGAGGGCACGAGAGGAGACCAATCATCGAGAACGGCACCTCACGCCGAGTCGCCAAGACGCAGAGAGAACAGAACACCAAGTTGAACACGGCCTTCCGGATTCTTCACTCTTGGTTTCTCTGCGTCTTTGTGGCTCGGCGTGGGCGTCTTCTCTCCTCTCATGTGCCCTCATGTGCCCTCGGCGGTGAAATCCTGTCTTCATCCGCGGTGATCCGCGCTGAAATCCGCGTCATCCGTGTGCCGTTTTTCTGACCCCCACAGTTCCACTTGCACAATTCCCGCGGATTCGCTCAACTGCCGGCACACCGTTCCCCGTGGCAAGGAGGCCGAGGCGTGCGCCGTCCCATCTTCACCGTTTGCCTGTTCGCACTCGCCCTGCCGCCGCTCGTCGCGCAGCCGCCACAGCCGCCGGGGTTGCTCCCGCCGTCCGTCACGGGCAAGCCGCACGACCCGGTCACGCCCGTCGCCGCCGTCAGCGCGAAGGTGGCCCCGGCGGATCGCTTCAAGACCCCCGGCTACCCGGTCGAGACGATGGCCGCCGTCGAGTCGGCCCGCGAAGCGGCCCACTGGCTGACGCGGATGAGCAAATCCGACGGGCGGTTCATGGCCGGCGTCGATCCGTCGCTCGGGCGGGAACTGCAAGGGGCCGACTTCGCCCAGGCGTGTGCGGCGCTCGCGTTGGCACGGGCGGCCAAGTTCACCGGCGACGAGAAAGCCGCCGCCGCCGCGAGTCAAGCCTGCCTCACGCTGCTCACGCTCACCAAGCCCGACACCACCGACCCGACGATGCGGGTGCCGTCGTTCGCCGCGGATCGCGGGAACAAGGTGGGGTTCGCGGCAGTGCTGGCCACCGCCATTTACGACCTGCCGGCGCCCGACGCCAAGCTGGTGGCCGAAGCCGACAAGCTGTGCAAGTTCCTGTACACCCGCCTGCGGAGCGACGGCTCGGTGCATTACACCGAGGGCGAAGGCAGTCCGACGAAGGCCGACCCCGATGGCGTCAACACGTACCCCGGTCTGTGCCTGCAAGCGGTGATGGCGAGCGACCGCGTGAACACCGAAGCGTGGAAGCGCGACGCCCTGGCCCGCGGGGTGAAGTTCTACCGTGACGTGTTCAAGGCTATCCCCACGCCGGAGTTGTGCGGCACGCTGCTGCCGGCCGTGTGCGACTACGCCCTGCGGGTGAAGGCGAAGGACGCCAACGAGTTCGCCTTTGAAATGGCCGACTGGCTGTGCGACCGGCAGTACACCGCATCCGACGCCCGCAACCTGCGGTGGGTCGGGGCGTTCAAGCCGGCCACCGGCGACGAGCCGACCGCCCGCATGTGCGGCGGGGTGGAGGGGCTGTGTGCGGCCGTCACGCTGACCACTCAGGTGCCCGACGGCACGCGGTACACGCGGTATCGCAAGGCGGCCCGCGACGGCATGGCGTTTGCCCGCTCGTTGCAGTACGGGGCGGCGAGCGGCGCCCACTTCACCCCGGAGTTCCGCGCGAAGTACCTGGACGGCGGGGCACACGGCTCGCCCACCGACGGAATGCTCCGGTGCGAACACACGGCCGGGTTGCTGTGCTGCCAGTTGCGGTTCTTGGAGTGCGGCGCGGAGAAGGAGTGAACAAGCAGTTGGCCCGCAGAGTACGCAGACCGGCCGCAGATGAAACCAAGATCAGAAGAACAGTTCGCCACGGATCAGCACGGATGAAGACAGGATTCGAGACAGAACCCGATTCCGTGGTCGGTTCTGATCCGTGACTTCATCCTGCCTTTCATCCGTGGCTTGTCTTGTGTTCGGTTCTGATCCTGCCTTCATCTGCGTCCGGTCTGCGTGCCCCGCGGGCCGATTGAAAACAGAGTGGGTGGGCTAGGAAGACCCGAAGGCCAGCCGCCCGGCAGAATCCGCACCTTCGATGCAATCGGCGTGGAGTGTCGCCCGCCGTTCCGCCGATTCCCTATACTACCCGTCCCTGCGCACCGGCACGCGACTGCCACCTAACAGTCGTCGTCGCTTACTTCGCCACGGCCGGCATTCCCCGCTGGACACGGCGGGGCGGATTAAAACCCCGGATACTGGTGGAATGACCAACGACCGATCATCCCAGCGGCCGAAGTGTCGGTCCCTCACGGGCTTCCGGGTCGTGGGCACCGGCAAGTACCTGCCCGATTCGGTGGTGTCGAACGAGCACCTGCACGCGCGGCTGGGGTTCGAGCCGGATTGGATCGTGAAACGGACGGGCATTCAAGAGCGGCGGCACGCGCAGTCGCACCAGGCCACCTCCGACTTGTGCGTCGAGGCGGCGAACGACTGCTTCGCCAAAACCGGGCACACGGGCAAAGACATCGACCTGCTGGTGCTGGCCACCTTCACCCCGGACTACTCGTTCCCGTCCACCGCTTGCATCGTGCAAGACCGCCTCGGCATCGTCGGCCCGGCGATCAGCGTGGAGGCGGCGTGCGCCGGCTTCATGTACGCGCTCATCACGGCGGCGGCATACGTGAAGGCCGGGCTGAGCGAGCGGGCGCTGGTCATCGGCGGGGACACGAACAGCCGCATCCTGAACCCGAAGGACATCAAGACGTACCCGCTGTTCGGCGACGGGGCGGGGGCGGCGATCATCGAACCCGGCCGGCCGGACCAGGGCATTCTGGCGTACAGCCTGGGCAGCGACGGGAGCGGCGGGCCGATGCTCAAGCGGGACGCCTGCGGCAGCCGCCTGCCCCCCACGCCCGAGTTGCTGGCCGCCGGCAAGCAGTTCATGACGATGGACGGGCACGCCGTGTTCAAGTGGGCGGTGAACATCCTGAACGACACCATCCAAGACGTGCTGTGCGCCGCCGGCAAGACGGTGAACGACATCGAGCTGTTCGTGGCGCACCAGGCGAACATCCGCATCATCAACGCCGCCATCGACAGCTTGCACATCCCGCGGGCGAAGGTGTTCAACAACCTGGACCGTTACGGCAACACGTCCGCCGGCAGCATCCCGATTGCCCTGGACGAGGCGCTCGCCGAAGACCGATTACAGGACGGCCAGTTGGCCGTGCTGAGCGGATTCGGCGCGGGGCTGGCCTGGGGCACCGCCCTCCTGCGGTGGTGACCTGACGAGCCGCGACCGCCAGGGCGCGGTGTCGGATCACCCGCTCCCTGGCGGTCGCGGCTCGTAATTACTGCGCCCGGAGGCGCCGCCGATGACTGATGACCCCACCTCCGACGATGACGACATTTTCCCCCTCGACCGCTGGGTGATCCCGCTCGGCGAGCCGGCCGAGTCGCCCCCACCAGCGCCGCCCGCCGCCGACGACCCGCCGCCGGACCTCCTCCGCTTCCCGTTCGACGCCGACGTGCCGTCCGACGAGTTCCACCCGCGGCTGCTGCGGTTCGGCAAAGCGGGGTGAAGGGGGCTGACCCGAGGAATTCGACATGGCAACCCGCTCGGCGAAAGAGGTCATCGACGACGCCTTGCGGGACAACCGCGCGTGGGAGTGGTTGTGCTATGCCACCGTCATTTCGATCGTGGTAGCCGGATTGACCGTTCTTCTGATCGGCGCGATCCGTGGGGATGGTATAATCGCGTTGGCTGGTGGCGGGGTGACCGGATTGTTCTTCTTCGCCCTGCGTTTCGCCCGCTTGATCCGCGAGGAGAACATCCGGATTCGGTTGTGCGAGGTGGCGCTCACGAAGGCGAAGACGCGACACGAAGTGGGCCAGATCTTGCGCGACGCGTTCACCCGGCTCCCGCCCCGCCCGCCGCCCGGAGGTGCGAACTGATGTCCTGGTTCCCCCGATACCACACAGCCGAAGAAGTCGCCCGTCGCCTCATCGCCGGGTTGGAAGACGGGTCGCTGACGTTGAGCGACTCGACCGAACCTGAACCGGCACCCGGAGGGGTCAAGCCGGAGGCGGTTGAACCAATCGCACACGAGATCCCCCCACAACAGACGGACGCGAGCACAGTCCCCCAACTTGACGCGACCGCGGTTCGGGGGTAATCCTTAAGCTTGTGCGTCGGGCGGCCCGCCCGGACCCGTATCACGGAGATCGTTCGCAATGTCCCACATCGTCACCGCCAACTGTAACGACTGCAAATACACCGACTGCTGCGTCGTCTGCCCGGTCGAGTGCTTCTATCAGGACGACCTGATGCTGTACATCGACCCGGTCGACTGCATCGACTGCGAGGCGTGCGTGCCCGAGTGCCCGGTCGAGGCCATCTACGCCGAGGCCAACACCCCCGCCCAGTGGACCAGCTACGTCCAGCTGAACATCGACCGCGCCGCCGCCCTCAAGGCCGCCGGCGGGGACGCCCACATCACCGAGAAGTTGGACCCGAAGGAAGGGCCGGGGTGCAAGAAGGCGTGAAAAGTGACCTGTGGGAGGCGGGCACCGCTCGCCTGAAGAACGCCCCGCCGCGGAGCGGCGACAGATGTTAGCTAGGGGTGGAGTGAGCCACAGGCGAGCGCAACCCCTGGGCAAGCGCAGCCACAACTCGTAGCCCCGGAGGGGGGACAGACTCACGGTTCTGTCGCGCCTCCGGGGCTTTGTCGCTTGGTCGTATCGGATCCAGGGGTTCCGCTCGCGTTTCACCCTAACACCACGCAAACATCTGTAACCGCTCCGCCGCCGGGGGATTGGACCACCGTCACCACAAACGAAATATAGT
>JANNVG010000680.1:0-1794 GCA_031414395.1 Fimbriiglobus sp. | reverse complement strand
GTTGCGGGCGCCGGCCGCTCGACCCGCCCTACACGATCCAGCACGAGAGACCGCCCTACTCGGCGTCGGGCGGGGTCTTCGCCTTGCTCATGACCACCTCGTTGCCGCGGCCGAGGAAGTCCACGGAGGTCATGAAACTGCGGATGAGCAGGACGCCGCGACCGCACGGGCGTTCGAGAAAGTCGTCGGCGGTCGGGTCGGGCAGGTCTTCGGGGTTGAAGCCGGCCCCTTCGTCGGTGATGTGGATGCGGAACAGGTCGTCGTCCACGCGGTACTGCACCCGCACCCGCTTGCCGGGGTCGAGCTGGTTGCCGTGCTTGATGGCGTTCACGAGCGCCTCTTCGACGGCCAGTTTGACGGCGAACTGGTCGCTCTCGCCGAAGCGGTTGGCCTGGAGCGTGGCCTCGACCAAATCCTGCACCCGGCGCACCTCGGCGAGGTCGCTGGCGACGTGCAAGTCGTGCGTGCTGGCGCGGTCAGTCATGGTGCGGTTCCGGTGCCGACCCCGTGGGCGAACGGGGTCAGAACGAGCCCAGCCCGGTCTGCTCGTCCTTCACGATCTTGAGCATCTTGTCCAGCTTGGTGAGGGTGAACACCTGGAGGATGTCCTTGGTGATGCCGCACAGGATGAGCTTGCCGCCCACCTGGGTGAGCCGCTGGTGCAGGCGGATCAGCTTGCCCAGCGCGGCGCTGGACATGAAGTCCACGTTGGTGAAGTTGAGCAGCAGCTTCCGCCGGCCCAGCTCGTCCACCAGCCGGAACAGGTCGTCGCCGATCATCTGGATGTTCTGCTCGTCCAGGATCTTCTTGTCCACGAACTGGACGACGGCCACATCGCCCACGTCTTCGACGGTGATCCGCTGGCGGCTCATGTTCGGTCCTCGGCCGGTGGGTCCGGGTCTGCCCGCGTCCCCACGGTGGCGGTGTTGAATGAATCTTCTGCCTGCGAATGCGGGTGTCAAGGAGTCCCGCCCGATTTTCCGCCCGGCTCGTGGCCCCACGCGAACGCCGGCCCGAGGGCGGCGGCCACTTCCATTTCCGGGGCGAGCGTGTCCACCGCTTTCAGCCGCGTGTTGGCCGGGTTCAGGCAGAACAGGTCGTTCCACTCCTCGCCTTCGGTGTGCCACTGGCGGACGAACCAGGTGCCGTCGCCGGTCGGCTCGAGCGGGAACAGCACGCACTGGATCGGCTTGTACCGGGCGAAGTCGCCGTCGGCCGCGCCCACCTTGTGTAGTGTACACCCGCCGTGGAAAAAGATGCACCACTCGTCCACCACACGCGTCATCGGCAGGTCGAGTTTCTGCTCGGCCGTCAGCCACCCGTCGGCGTCGAGGGCCGCCGCCGCCTCCGGCCGCAGGAGCGGGCGGACGCGGTCCAGCACGCCGTCGATGCGGGCCTTCTCGGCGGGCGTCACACTCGGCTCGCCGTGCCGGCAGCAGATGCCCTCGCACCCGCGGCCGAACGAGCAGTCGAAGGTGGCGGTGGCGGCGTTCACGACGGTGAGCGGGAGCATGGCATTCCTGGCGAACCCGGCCCGCAAGGGCCGCGGGTGCAAATCAGCAATCCGCCACGGATGGGACGGACGGCACGGATTCTGAGCAGAGAAAAATTGTCTTCCTGCCCTGAGTCTGAATCCGTGTGTTCCGTGTCATCTGTGGCCGCGTTTAACTTCACACCCGCGGCCCTTGCCGGTCGGGTTCGCCCGGTCAGGCCCGCTTGCGGCGGTGGCCGGCCGCCTCGTCGGTGCGGGCGGCGGCGTTCCGCACCAGGGCGACGATGAATTTGTCGTAGGTG
>JANNVG010000679.1:0-2764 GCA_031414395.1 Fimbriiglobus sp. | reverse complement strand
ACCACTGTCCACACTGCCGCCGTGCTTCGCCCGCTCGGCCGCCAGCTCGTCCGCCGGGTGAAACCCGTGCGTCACCACCGCCCCGCGACCGCCGGGCGTCAGGTACACCGCGAAGTTCCGCCGCACCAGATCCCGCAGCAGGGTCCGCAGGGTGTCCAGGTCGGCGATGTCGTCCATACGGCTGGCCCGGCCCCGCAGGTCGCCTTCCGACTGCGGCCCCCGCAGCAGCAGCTCGGCCACAATCGCCATCTCCACCTTGTTCAACTTCCACAGGTCGTACAGCAGGTGCCGCCACTTCTCCACCCGCCCGCCCTGGATGCGGTTCACCAGCACCTTGCGGTTCAGTTCCAGCAGCGTCTCTTCCACCTCGTCGTCGTCCAGGCTCATCACCGGCTCGCGGTTGCTCTTCTGGTTGCTCCCGGTCACGAGCGCGTTGATCGTCATGGGGTAGGTGTCGCCGCTGCCCGTCTTCTGCTTCTCGATGAGCACACCCAGCACCCGCCGTTCGCGCGGGCCGAGCGGATCCCACACCGGCGGTGGCGGGGCATCGGGTTCGGCGGGCGTGGGGACGGCGTCCGACATGGGGGAGGCTCCGAGCGTGTTCCGGGGGAAGGAGACGCCGGCGGGATCGCGGGCGGAGCGTGAGGGCCGACACACCTCACAGCGGGGCCGGCAGGTCGCGCGTGCGGAACACCCACCAGCCGATGCCGTACCCGAGTGCCCCGACGACCAGCAGCAGCGGCACCGACGGCACCGTCAGTTGCCCCTCGCCCAGACCCCAGCAGGCGCCCACGTCGGCCGTCCACTGGTCGTCCAGCCAGTGCCGGTGCGGCTGGTAGTAGAAGAACAGCGTGAACGGGCGGGCGAACGCCAGCGGCTCCCACAACTGCGCGATCACGTTCAGCACGAACATGCTGAGCACCAGCAGCACCGCCCAGCCGGTGGTCCGCCAGCGGTTCCGCCCGCACGCCGAAATGACCAGCCCGACCCCGCTCATGGCGAACACCAGCGCGGCCAGGTTGAGCGTCCCCTTCCACTGGTTCTCGGGGTTCACGGGCAGCACCTTCTGCTTCTCGGCCAGCTCCTTCACTTTGTCCTGGGCGAACTTCGGCGCCTTCTCGACCACCTTCTGCACCACCTCCTGGTTCACGCGGAACTCGCCCACGCTCCACAGGCCCAGGTGCATCCCGGCCGAGATGCTGAGCACCAGCAGGGGGATGGTGATGCAGTCCACCAGGAAGTGCGCCAGGATCAGTTTGCCCCGCGGCACCGGCTGCGACAGCAGCAGTTCCATCGTCCCGCCGCCCACCTCGCCGGACACCGCCCCGGACGACTTGCCCACCGCCCACAGGAACACCAGCACGATGACGACCGGGTGCAGCAGCTCCACCGCCAGGAAGTCGGTCGGGTTCTGGAAGTTGATGTCCGACCCGCCGATGACCGCCTGACTCACCTTGCCCACGCCGGTGAACACCACCTTCTCCATGTCGCCCTGGGTGTTGCCGGCCAGCCCGCCGAGCACGTTGAAGTACGGGGCGATCTCGGTGGTCACGCGCCACGCCACCCGCACCCACAGCAGGCTGAACAGGAACAGCAGGAAGCAGACGACGAGGAGCGGCCACCGCACGTCGCGGAGCAGCTTGCGGACGAGAACGACGGTGAGCGGCATGGGGAGATGATAGGGGCCGCGAGCCGGGAGCGTCTTGACGAGCCGGGAGCGTGAGCGACCGGAGCGATCGAACTCCGGTCTCACGCTCCCGGCTCGTCTGGACAGTTACCCTCACTCCGGCGGGCCGAACCGCTCGACGAACGCCGCCCGCGAGTGGTGGCGGAGGTCGCGGGCGAAGCGCCCGCTCGTCCGCCCTACAGGTCTGTCAGCGTGGCTCGCGCTTCCTCGATCCGCCCGGTGGCTAGCGCCTCGGCGGCTCGTTCCACTGCGGCGCACAACTCGGGCGTGAATGGTACTGCTTCACCCGGTTGGGGCACGGCCGGGTACAGCTTCCGCACCACGTCGCCGATCAAATGCGGAACAGACGAGCCGGTTTCAGCCGAGACCAGCAACATTCCCCAAGCGTTCCCTCGGTCGTCATCCGCCCAGGCGATCGGCCGATCACTCTTGTTGATGACCGCTACCAATCTCCCACCGAAGTTGCTCGGTGCCCACACCGGATTCGGGTCGGTGTTGTCCATCACCCACACGACCACGTCCGCCGACGCCAACTCCCGCTCGGCCAGTTCGATGCCCGCCGCTTCGAGTTGTTCACCCGCTTCACGCAACCCCGCCGTGTCCGACACCCGCACCGGCCAGCCGTCGAACGCCAACTCCACGCCGACCACATCCCGCGTGGTGCCGGCGGTGGGCGACACGATGCTCCGCTGATAGCCGGCGAGGGCGTTCAGCAGCGAACTCTTGCCGACGTTCGGCGGGCCGGCGATGACCACCCGCGGGGGGGCGTTCAGCCGCCGCCCGACCGGGGCGAGGGCCACCAGGCGTTGCAGTTGAGGGAGTGAGTTCGGCAGATCGGCGAGGATGGCGTCGATGGCACGAGCGAAGGCGCCGTGCAGTTGGTCGAGCAAGATCGACGCGACTTTCAGCGTGGCGGCACGGGTGAGCGGCAGCAGGGCGCGGGGGTCTTCACAACCTACCCCCCCCGGCCCCCCCCCCCCACAAGGGGAGGGGGGGGGGTGGTTTGCAGGGGCCCCCCAACCCAGAGGGGGGGGGGGGGGGGGGGGGTGGGGGTGTGGCGGCACAAACCCCACCCCC
>JANNVG010000678.1:0-1897 GCA_031414395.1 Fimbriiglobus sp. | reverse complement strand
CCGCACACCACACCGGCGGACTCACGTCGCGCCGTTCGCCTGAACTCGACCACGAACACACCCGAGACCCCGCCCGTGACCCCGCTGACTTCACAGTTCACCGACCACCTGCTCGCGTCCGTCCGGTACGTGCTGCCGGAGGTGACGCTGGTGGGTGCGGCTTGCGTGCTGTTCCTGGTGGCGTGCGCCCGCGGCGGGCGGACGGTGTCGCTCGTGTTCGCACTGATGGGTGTGGTCGGGGCCGGGCTGGTGGCGTGGTTCGTGCCCGAAGGGGTGGTGCCGGGAAGCGGGTCGGCACCGTCGTTCAACCCGGCCATGTCGCCCATCGACCCGACCGGCGCCGCCGGCTTCATCCGATGGGTGGCCCTGATTGCCGCCGCCGTGTTCGTGTTCCTCGGCTGGTCCGACAGCAAACCGGCCGCTCCGGAATACTTCGGCTGCTGGCTGGTGGTGGCCGCCGGGGTGTCACTCGTCGGCCGGTCGAACGACCTCGTCTCGCTTTTCCTGTCCCTGGAGATGGTCAGCATCCCGACGTATGTGCTGCTCTACCTGCCGGCGAGCGGGAGGACGGGGCAGGAGTCGGCGATGAAGTACTTCATGCTCAGCGTGCTGTCGAGCGCCATCCTACTGTTCGGGTTCAGCTATCTGTACGGCATCACCGGCAGCACCAACCTGCACGCCGTCATCTCGGCCCTCACCCCGCAGGGGTCGGTCGGCGGGCCGCAGCCGCTGCTGGCGGTCGTCGGCGGGGTGATGGTGCTGGCCGGCCTAGGCTTCCGCGTCGCCGCCGTGCCGTTCCACTTCTACGCCCCGGACGTGTACGAGGGCGGGCCGACGAGCGTGGTGGCGCAACTCGCGTTCATCCCGAAGGTGGCCGGGTTCGTTGCACTCGCCCGCCTGTTCGGGCTGCTGTCGTCGCACGTGCCCGGCGTGGGGTTGCCGTTCGGCGTAGACAACAGCCTGCTCCCGCTCAGCATGTGGGTGATCGCCGTCATCACCATGTGCTTCGGCAACCTACTGGCCATCATCCAAGACAACCTGAAGCGGCTACTGGCGTACTCGGGCATCGCCCACACCGGGTACATGCTCATCGGCCTGCTGGTCGCGTCCACAGCGCCGGCGGCGGGTACGACACACTCGGGCATGGACGCGGTACTGTTCTACCTCGTCGCCTACGGCTTGATGACGGTCGGCACATTCGCCGTCATCGCCCACGTGGAGAACAAAGACCGGCCGGTGGAGTCGGTGGACGACCTGGCCGGCCTGGGTCGCACGCACCCGCTCGCCGCCGCCGCACTCGCCGTGTTCCTGTTCAGCCTGATCGGGCTGCCCCTCACGGCCGGGTTCATCGGCAAGTTCAACCTGTTCGTCGCCGCGTTCGAGGTGCCGCCCGACACGAAGATGCGGGGCATGTACCAGACGCTGACGGTGGTGGCGGTGGTGAACGCCGCGATCTCCGCGGTGTACTACCTGCGGGCGCTCGGCGTGATTTACCTGCGGGCGCCCCTCAAGCCGGCGACGCCCAACCGCGGCCTGCCGCAACTGTTCGTCGCCGTCGTGTGTGCCGTCGCCACTCTGGTGATAGGCTGCTACCCACAACCGCTGCTCAACCTGACGCAGAAAGCCGCCCCCGTGCCGACCGCCGTCCCGACGTCGTATGTGACGGTGACGGCGAAGTAGCTGAGGTTCGCCGCGAACCACTTGTTCCTGATCTTCAGGAAGCGAATACCGGCGAACTGTTCCTCAGGCCGAAGGCCTGACAGTGGTCAGCCCAGGGCAACGCCCTGGGTGGGCACCGCCAATCACCCGCAGGCTGAAGGCCTGCGACCCTGTTGTCCCACCCCTTCGGGGTGGCGGGTGGGTTAGCCGGTCCCCCAGGGCGTTGCCCTGGGCTGAC
>JANNVG010000677.1:0-5657 GCA_031414395.1 Fimbriiglobus sp. | reverse complement strand
CGCACCCGCCGACCTTGCGGTCGGGGTTCGCCAACACCACCGGCGGACTCACGTCGCGCCGTTCGCCTTGTACGCGGCCCAAATGCCGTGCAGTGCGACCGCCGCTTTCATCGGCAGCTTCACCGTCACGAACTCGCTCACGTCGGTGTCGCCGGGGTTGATCTCCACGCTCGCCTTGCGGCGGCGATGGGCGTCTAGTACCGGCCCGGCAATGTACGGGAACACGCTCGTGGTGCCGACCGAGAACACCACGTCGAACCCCGTTCGCATTTCGCGCTGCAGGGTGGCAATTGCGGTCGCGGGCAGCGACTCGCCGAACAGCACCACGTCCGGCCGTAGCACGGCGGCGCACTTCACACACTTCGGCGGCAACTCCATCGTGGTGTAATCACCCGCCGCGGACTGGTGGTCGCACGCCGTGCAGCGGAGGTGGTGCAAGTCGCCGTGCATGTCGATGACGTTCCGCGATCCCGCCATTCGGTGGAAGCCGTCCACGTTCTGTGTGAGCACCCACACGCGGGGGAAGTGCTGCTCCATCTCGGCGATGACTTTGTGTCCGCGGTTGGGCGTCTTGCCGATGCCCGCCTTGCCGATCTCGGCCAGGTACTTCCACGTGCGGGCGGGGTCGGCGCGGAACTGCCGACCCGACAGCAGTTCTTCGATGGGCAACCCGGACTCGGCGTCGGCGTCGTTGTACAGCCCGCCGATGCCGCGGTAGGTGGGCAGGCCGCTGTCGGCCGACAGGCCGGCGCCGGTGACGAACAGGACGCTCTTGGCCGTGCGGAGGAGTTCGACCACGTCGTTGATGCGACGGGCGAGCGAACTCGGGGAAGAATCGTGGCTGTTCATGATAAGAACGCCGTGAACGATTGACTTCCGAGTCGGGAGTGGGTAAACTAAAGCGGCGGTGAGCGAGCAGAAGCCCACCCACCGCCGCAGCGTGCGTCAACCCGCGCCAACGGGTCGAGCCTCAAGCAGGTACATTGTACCACTCGATCGACGCACGGCCATTGCGGTTTTCCTCTATCAGGAGGCATTTTATGCCCGTGCGGTTGATCACGTATGACCTTCGACAACCCGGTCAGGATTACACCGGGCTGGCCGAGGCCATCAAGCAACTCGGTGCGTGGTTGCACCACCCGGAATCCGTCTGGTTGGTGAACACCGCGTTCAGTTGCGAGCAGGTGCGGAGTGCGCTTTCGCCCCACCTGACCGCCCGCGACACGCTGATGGTTACCACGCTCAGCGGTAGTTGGGCGACCAGTGGTGCGCCGGTCGTCGCGACGGGTTGGTTGAAGCAGCACCTCGGCTAGCAGTAACTCGTGGGGCGGCTTCCACTGCCGCCCTCTCTCCGTGGCTCCAACCACGGCCGAATTGAAGTATGATCAGAACGCCGTGTATGGCGTCGCTTGTGCGGTCCTTCCACGACCTCCGAGTCGTGGCCGAATTTGCCGAACACTCTCAACCCACACCACTGTCGCCGCCCGAATCGGGCGGCGACTCCGTTTTCCGCTTCTCTTCGACGGCTAATTTCTGCTTGAATTCCGCAAGCAGTTCCTCAAGCGTCTCCTTCGCGGGCGGACCGTAGATGGCGTCGCGCCACTCCGGCGGAAGCGAAGCATACGGCGGACGGTATCGATCCGGTTGTTCGGGGTCGAACATGATACGGGCCTCGCGGGGGTCAGTTGGTCAGCCCGACATGCTGACGGCTTCGACGAAAAAGTGATCAGGCGAGGTGGTGTCGTTTACCGAGAAGCGGACGAACCGCCACCGCCCACGGAGGAAAATCCTGACGGGGACGATGAACAGGAAGTCGGGGTCAGCGTCGTCGCGGTTCGCCCGATACCTGTCGAACTGCGGACGGTGGGCCGCCCTCAACCCGTCCATGGCATGAACCATGGCCTCCTTATTCGCGAGCAATCCCCCGAGTGTCCTGGACACCTCGGGGAGAACGGTCAGGGTTCTCTCGTGCATCGGGTGATCCAGTGGCGGAGGTGTCACTCGGCGCGAAGCCTGGCGATCAGAGTGTCGATGTCTTCCCCCACTTCACCCGCCTCAATCGCGGCGCGAGAACGGGCGATCATTTCCCGATCCGCCGGCGGCAGGGGGACGGGGGCGTCGCTCCACGGCCAGAGATCGACGAGATCGGTCTTCACCTGCTCCCAATACGCGATGTGCTCGTTGAGCTTTGCCGCGTTCGGCAACGTCATCCCGTGCCGACTTGCCACGACAATTGTGCCACCTCGGAACTCCACCAACTCGCCCAGTACATCCTGCACGAGCAACGACATGGAACGTCCCAAATCATCGAACTCTTGGTCCGGCTCGACTGCCACGCCCTCAAACCGGGTGTTGAAATCTCGAACCTCGGCTTGTGCGGCCGCGGAGTGTTTGGCTAGTGACTCAACGTGCGATGTCAGTGAACTCTCAAGCGCGCCTTTCGCCTCTTCGAGTGCGGACCGCCTCAACGTGTCATCCCGATACTCGACAGCGGTCAGGAATGATTCCATCGCCCGCACAAAGAGGTAATTCGTGTCGTCCGCCGCCGCTCGAATGTCATCGAGTTTATGTCGAAGTGCGCGGAGGTCCGCCCTGTCGTGTGTCTTCGTTGCCATATTGCCTCCCTAAGGGGCTTTCGACTCTACCTCATTGTACCGGGCGTGTACACCCTCACTCCTCGTCCATGCCGTTGAACAACCCCAGGTAGCTGAAGTAGCGGCGGTCGGACACCTGCTGGCGGGCGACGGCGGCCTTCACCGCACACCGCTGCTCATGCGTGTGCGTGCAGTCGGGGAAGCCGCACAGCGGCACCAGCGGGCGGAACTCGTCGAACAGCCCCTCCACCTCCTCCGCCCGCGTGTCCCACAGTTGCAGTTGCCGCACGCCCGGCGTGTCCACCACCCACCCGCCGGTCTCCAGCCGAATCAACTCGGCCGCGGTCGTGGTGTGCGTGCCCTTCTGCGTCTCCGCGCTCACGCTCTTCACCCGTAGGGCCAGCCCCGGCTGAATGGCGTTCAGCAGCGACGACTTGCCCACCCCCGACTGCCCCGAGAACACCGTCGCCCGACCGCCGAGCAGTTGCCGCAACCGTTCGATGCCGATGCCGGTCGTCGCGCTGGTGAGCAGCGTCGGAATGCCCATCTGCGAGTACGCCCCGACCATCGGTTGCAGTTCAACCGGGTCGGCCAGGTCGGCCTTGTTCAGGCACAGGATGGGGGCGAGTGCGCCCTTGCGGGCGGTGGCGATGTAGCGGTCGATCAGGTGCGGCTTCAGGTCGGGCTGGACGAGGCTCATGACGATGACGAGTTGGTCCACGTTGGCAACAAGAATGTGCTCGCGGCGGCGGCTGGCGCGGGTGAGTACGCCGGCCCGCGGGTGGACGTGTTCGATGACGCCTTCGGCCGGGGCCGTGAGCACCAGCCGCACGAGGTCGCCGGTCGTCACCACGCTCCGCTCGTCCATGTTCAGCGACTTGAGGACGCGGCGGACGGTGCAGCGGATGACACGCCCGTCGTCCGCCTCGACGTAGCTGTACAACCCGTGCACCCGCAGCACCCGGCCGGGGATGGCGTCGGCCCCCCGCGCGGCCGGGGTGGTGTCGGCGTCGTCGCCCACCAGCACCGTGCGGTGCCGCGACAGGTCGCCCTTCGCCCGCACCCGCTCGCCCCCGGCGGCGTCGCCGGCGGCGTCGGCGTCGTCCCCGAACTGCTGCGTCAGGTCGTTCTCGCGGGGCGGCTTGGTGCGGTTCTTCCGTAGCGCCACCCGCACCTTCTTTTTCTTGTTGCTCATGCGAACTGGCGGCCGTAGTTGTAGGAGTCGTTCACTGACCATACGGCCCGCGACGGGCCGCGCCAACCCGGAGGGAGCCGCGTTGACCCCCACCCGCCCCGACACGGCGTCCCGCTGGTTCGTTCGCGCCGTCACCATCATTTTCTGCCTGGGGGCCGGCTACTTCGTGACCAAACAGGGCAGCCCCACCCTGCCGGTTCACGACGAGTGGGGCCTGTACGCACAGTACTTGACGCAAGAGCCGGTCGAGTACCTGTTCAGCCACCACAACGAACACCGCTACCCGGTCAGCAAGCTGCTGTGGGCGGTCGGCCTGAAGGCGACCGGCGACAACTTCCGCGCTCCGATGTACATGACCGTCGGGCTGCTCACGGCGGCGGCGGTCCTGTTCCAGTGGACCGCCCGCCGGGTGCGGGGGTTCACTCACCCGATCGATGCGCTGTCCGCCGTGGTGCTTCTGCACTGGGGGCACAGCACCAACCTGCTCATGGGCTATCAGGTGGGGTTCGTGTGGGTGGTGTACGCGGTGGCCGGGTGGGCGTGGTGCGGGGTGAACTGGGGAAGCAATCGGCGAACCCTCTGGGCGTGGGGCAGCGCGCTGTACGCCGTGGCGGTGGTGCCGACCGGCGGGTTCGGCGTCATCTTCACCCCGGCGGTGGTCGGCTGGCTCGGCGTCCTGGCGGTCGTTCACCTGCGTGAAAAGCGGTGGGCGTCGGCCGTCGGGTTCGTGCTGCTGGCACTCGCCGCCGGCAGTTACACCGCGTGGATTGTCGTCACCACCCCGCCCATCACCACCCCCGTGATCGATCCGATTTCGCACCCCGAACAGATGGCCGCCGGCACCGCCCGCTACCTGGGCGGCGCGCTCGGCTACTGGGACAAGGAGCACGACAACGGGCCGGTGCGGTGGTGGATCACGGTGGCGGTGGTGGCGGTCTACCTCGCGGCGGCCCGCGTCGCCGGCGGGTGGCTGTTCGCCCGCGGGTCGGACCGGCGGGTGGTCGGCGGCGTGCTGCTGCTCCTGCTGGCGTCGACCGTACTCGTGGGAATTGTCACCACCCGCACCCGCGGGGAACACTGCGTCGGCCGGCGGTTCGCCACGCCCAGCGCGGTCGGGCTGGCGGTGGCGGTGGTGATCGCGGGCGGGGCGGTTCGCACCGGCCGATGGGGGAGCGTTGCCGCGGCGGTGGGCGTGCTGGCGGTCGGCGGCGGACTGATGTTCCTGACGAACGAACACGCCCGGCGGCACGGGTTCAACATCCGCACGTCGCACGACGGCATCGTGGACGACCTGGACGCCGGCACGCCGCCGACGGTCCTGTCGGGTCGGCACGGCGGGTCGTTCGGGGTGATCGTGGGCGACGACCTGAAGGCGTATGCGGTGATGTACAAGCGGCTTGGCGTGCGCGGCTTCCGTGACGCCCCGGACGACCCGCCGTTCGCGCCGGTGCCGGTGAGTGGAGTTGAATTGCCCATCGGGTTGGGCAACCCGGACATCCGGATGCCGTATCAGGTGTTCCGTGAGGTGAAGCTGCCGCAACCGCCGCCGGGGGCCATCGCCGTGCGGTGGCGGACGATGCTGGTGGTGCCGCTCGAACATCAGCAGCGGCTGACCTGCACCTGGACCGACCCGGCCACCGGCGAAGCGCGGTCGTCGGTCGCGTACCCGAACTCGATTCACCTGCCGACGCACCTGGTGTTCACGTTCGCCGGCCGGCCGACGGACCTGACCGTGAGCGGGGCCGACGGCCTGTACGCCATCGAGGCGATGGAGTGGCTGGTGGTGCCGTGACCGGGCGAACGGCGCGACGTGAGTCCGCCGGTTCCGGGCGAACCGCGGGCGTTAGCCCGCCGGGTGGTCGGCAACC
>JANNVG010000676.1:0-6112 GCA_031414395.1 Fimbriiglobus sp. | reverse complement strand
GGCTTGCCGTCCACCGCCACCCGCTTCGGCGCGGCCCACTTCGGCTCCGCCACCTTCGGCCCGCTCAGGTTCTCGAAGAACTCGACATAGCCGGCCGTGTTCCCGGACAGGATGTCCTGGTCGCCGTCGCCGTCCCAGTCGAACGCCACCGGCGTGGCGAGTGCCCCGCACTTCAGCGTGTCCGCTTCCTGTTGGAAGTAGACCGGCCGAGCGAACACGGGCATTCCGTCCTTCGACTCGCCGGTGTTCTCGACGAACGCCACGCGGCCGTCCTCGTCGCCGACGATCAGGTCGGTGTCGCCGTCCTTGTCCCAGTCGAACGCCACCGGCACGATCATCTGCAAGTCCATCGTCAGCGGTTGGCCCTTCGCGTCGGCCAGCCGTCGGCCCTTGGCGTACTTCGGCGCCTTCCGCGTGCCCACGTTCTCGAAGTAGGTGAAGCCGTCGAGGAACTCGCCGCACAGCAGGTCGAGGTCGCCGTCGATGTCGATGTCGATGAAGTTCGGCGACGGGCAGCCGTACACGTCGAGCGGCTTGCCGTCGGCTTCCACCTTCAGCGGCTCTTTGTCGAAGCCCTTCTCGGTGCCGCGGAACACGAATACGAACCCGTGCAGCGGGCCGGCGGTCCACCGGCCTTTCGCGTCGTAGGCGTCGTCCCAACCGTAGTCGCTCCAGTCTTCGATGGCGGCGATCAGGTCGAGCCGGCCGTCGCCGTCGTAGTCGGCGTACCTCCACTGGTTGTGCCGCACCTTCGGCCCTTTCGTCTGCGTGCCGACCGGCTTGTAAAAGCTCTTGGTGACGCTCAGCGGCGTCTTCTCGGTGACGCCCTTCGTGGTGAAGTTGGTGAACTCCGCCCCCGGAGCCGTCACCCGCACTTTGCCGTCCACGTAACTCGGGCTGACGTAGTGAACGGTGCCGCTCAGCCGGCGGGCGGGCTTGAAGACCGGCAGCTTGTTCTTGGCGGTGTCGCCGGTGACGTTCTCGAACAGCCACACGCCGTTCGACGGCTTGTCCGGGCAACTCACGATCAGGTCGAAGTCGCCATCCCCGTCGGCGTCGCACGGCACCGGCCACGCCCACAACCCCACACCCAGATCGACCGCCAGGCCGGGGTGGTTGTATGCCAGCGGGGTGAGGCCGTCGGCCCGACTGGTGGTGATGGTGACGACGACCGCGAGCAGGGCGAGCGTGAAGCGCATGGGAGGTGAATTGAAAGGGAGTGTCGGGACGGGAGGCGGCGACTTTCGCCGGCCTCGGTGAGGCCGGTCGGGACCGGGGTCACAGAGTACAGCAGCACATCACCGCACCCCGGCGTCAATCATCCTCGAGCACGGCCAGGAAGGCCTCCTGCGGCACGTCCACCATGCCGATGGACTTCATCCGCTTCTTCCCCTCGGCCTGCTTCGACCACAGCTTCTTCTTCCGCGAGATGTCCCCGCCGTAGCACTTGGCGGTCACGTTCTTCTTCATCGCGGCGATGGTCTCGCGGGCGATGATCTTGCCGCCGATGGCCGCCTGCAGGGCCACCTCGAACAGGTGCCGGTCGATCTCCTCCCGCAGCTTGGCCAGCACCCGCCGGCCCCGCCGCTCGGCGTTCGCCCGGTGGACGACGATGCTCAGCGCGTCCACCTTCTGCCCGTGCACCAGGATGTCCAACTTGACCAGGTCGGCGTCGCGGTAGCCGGTCACCTCGTAGTCCATCGTGCCGTACCCGTGCGTCACCGATTTCAGCTTGTCGTACAGGTCGTAGATGACCTCCGCGAGCGGCATCTCGAACACCAGCATCACCCGCTGCTGGCTCAGGTAGTCCGTCCGCATGAACACCGCCCGCCGCTCCATGCACATGCCCATCAGGGCGCCCACGTTCGTCGCCGGCACCAGGAAGCTGATCCGCACGATCGGCTCGCGGAACTCCTTGATGCCGCCGCCCTCGGGCACGTCTTGGGGGCCGTGCACCTGGATGACGGTGCCGTCCTGCTTCTCGATCTCGTAGGTGACGTTCGGCGCCGTCTGCACCAGGTTCAGGTCGCTGTCCTGCTCCAGCCGCTGCTGGATGATCTCGCGGTGCAGCATCCCCAGGAAGCCGCAGCGGAAGCCGAACCCGAGGCCGTCCGACACCTCCGGGGCGAAGCTGAACGAACTGTCGTTCAGCTTCAGCTTGCCGAGCGCCTCCCGCAAGTCCTCGAACTCGTTGTTGTTCACCGGGTACAGCCCGGAGTACACCATCGGCTTCGGCTCCTTGTACCCGGTCATCGCCTCGGCCGTCGGGCGGAAGGCGTCCGTCACCGTGTCGCCGATCTTGACGTCCTCCAGCCCCTTGATGTTGGCCGTGAAGTACCCCACCTGCCCGGCCCCGAGGGCCTCGCACTTGGTGGCGGCGGGGCGGAACTGGCCCATCTCGATGACCGAGTACTCGCGGCCGTTCCGCATCATCTTCACCCGCTGGCCGGGCTTGAACTCGCCGTCGATCATGCGGATGTAGACGACCACCCCCTTGTACGTGTCGAAGTGGCTGTTGTAAATCAGCGCCTTGAGCGGGGCGGCCGGGTCGCCGCTCGGGGCGGGCACGCGGTCGATCACCGCCGTGATCAGTTCGTCCACCCCCTGCCCGGTCTTGCCGCTCACGGCCAGCACGTCGGTCCCGTCGATCATCACGGCCGTTTCCATCTCGCCGATGACGAAGTCCGGGCGGGCGTGCGGCAGGTCGATCTTGTTCAGCGTGGGGATGATCTTCAGCCCGGCCTCGATGGCCAGGAAGGCGTTCGCCACGGTCTGCGCCTGCACGCCCTGGAAGGCGTCGGCCAGCAGGATGGCCCCTTCGCACGCGGCCAAGCTGCGGCTCACCTCGTAGTTGAAGTCCACGTGCCCCGGCGTGTCGATCAGGTTCAGTTCGTACTTCTGGCCGAGGTGCTCGTGGTAGAGCGTGACCGGGTGCATCCGAATGGTGATGCCCCGCGACCGCTCCAGGTCCATGCTGTCGAGCGTCTGCGCTTTGATGTCCCGCTCGCTCACCGCCCCGGTCTTGAGCAGGAACTGGTCGGCCAGTGTGCTCTTCCCGTGGTCGATGTGCGCGATGATGCAAAAGTTGCGGATGTTCGTCGTCGGCGTCGGCATTGGGGTCGGCGCTCGGCATGGGTGGGTGCAGTACCAGACCAGTTTAGCACCCGGCGGGGGCGGGCATAGGGCGATGAGTCGTCAGACCTCACCCCAGTGCCGTCCTCCTTGTTGTACGGTGGCAGGTCGGGGCCGCATGTCCGCGGGAGTTGGGTGGTGGAGCGGAAACCTGGAACCCCGACCGGGAGGGAGCGGGTGCAAGCCACAAGTGGTTCGCACCCGCTCCCTCCCGGTCGCGGTTCCATCGTGTGCGGCGCGGCTCAGTTGTCCAGGCCGATCACCTCGCCGCCACTGCGGGTGCCGACCGCCCGCCACGCTTGCAGGCTGATGCTGTCCCGCACGCTCCGCACGCTGCCGTCCATCATGCCCGTGTTCACCAGTTGCGTGTGGTAGCTGCGGGCGGTGACGGCGGCGTAAGTCGGGGCGACGGCCGTGCCCTCCTGGCGGCTGTTGAAGTCGGCCTCGTCCCGCGCCCCGGCCACCCCCGACGCCACCTTCGTGTTGGGCGTCAGGGTGGTGGTGAACCCGGTGTGGTGGACGCGGCCGTCCGGCCACTCGGTGTGCCCGGTGTTGTCGTTCACCGTCGGCCCCATCTTCTTGTCCGGGGCGGCGGCGATGAGGGCGGCCACCTCGGCGGCGGTGGTCGGCGCAACGGCCGACGGGATGGCGGGGGCGTTCCGGGCGTAGGGGGTGAACGCCTTCACTTCGGCGATCATCAGCGTGTTGCTCAGCCCGTCGGTGATGGCCGTCGGGCCGTACCGGGCGTTCGGGTGGAACACCCCGTCGCCGCCGCGGTTGGTGGCGTTATCCCACACGAACCAGGTGCCGCAGTTGAACCCGTAGGTGTGCGGGTAGACGAACGGCGCGCCGCTCTTCGTCCGCACGGTGTCGTTCACCTCACTCGGGCAGAGGAAAGTGGGGATGCGGGTGATCGGCACCCCGCTGGTGCTGTTCGGCGCCTGGTCCCAGGCCGACTCGAGTGTCACCTGGGTGAGCGCGTTCGCCTGCTCGATCTGGGCGAGGATGCGGCCGTGGACGCCCCACGACACGTTGTTCGTGGCGGACACGGTATTTGGCACCACGTTCATCGTCGGCGGGTAGACCTGCTGAGCACTCTCGTAGTTGTGGACGGCCAGGCCGAGTTGCTTGATGTTGTTCTGGCACTTCAGCCGGGCGGCGGCCTCGCGCACCTTCTGCACGGCCGGCAGGAGCAGCCCAATGAGGATGGCGATGATGGCGATGACCACCAGCAGTTCGATCAGCGTGAACCCACGGCGAGCCGGGAGCGTGAGCGACCGGAGTACGGAACGGGGCATGAAGCGGAACCTCGGGGTGCGAAGCGGAGGTGCGAAACGCGAATCCCGTGCCGGTGGCAAATACGGCAAAATGGCGAGGGCGGGGCGACGGGATGGGCACGCCGTGCCACCCGCCGGATAAAATGTGACCACCCGGCAGTATCGGCGAGTGGAGAACGCGCGAAGCCGCGGCAAATGGAACCGGGAACGCAGTGACCGGGTGGGCCGAAGCGCACCCGGTCACTGCGTTCCCGGTTCCAGGGTGTGCCGCGCGGCAGGCGGCACCGACCTCACTTGCCCGGCACCACGCTCGTCGGGCTGCCGGCGCCCGGCGCGGCGGCGGCGACCTCGATCTTGGCGTTCGGCTTCATCTGGCCGATGACGGCGTCGCGGAGCCGCATGGCGTACACCGCCCGCACGGCCTCCTTCGCCTGCTCGAACGTCGGCTGCTTGCCCGGCTGCTTGGCCGTGACCAGCACGACGTGGTACCCGAACTCGGTGGCCACCACGTCCGAGATGTCGCCCACTTTCATCTCGAACGCGGCCTTGGCGAACGGCTCGACCATCGCCCCCACCCGCGGGAAGAAGCTCAGGTCGCCCCCCTCCTTCTTGCTCGGGCAGGTGCTGTACTCCTTGGCGTAGGCGGCGAACAGTTCGCTCGCCTTCTTGCTGCGGGCGGTCTCTTTGTCCAGCGGGGTGGCGGTGCCCGGCAGGGCGGCGACGGCCTTGGTCGCCTCGTCCTCGCACGCCTTCTTGATGCCGCGGAGCTTGCCGGCCGCGTCCTCTTGCGACTTCTTGTCGGCGTCCGGCTTGATCAGGATGTGGCTGGCCCGCACCATGCTGCCGTCGAACATGCTCGGGGCGGCGTCGAACATCTTCTTCAACTCGGCGTCCGTCGCCCGGTCCTTCAGGAACTTGTCCCACTTCATCTGGGCCATCACCTCGGAGCGAAACTCGCCCTCGGTGAGCATCATCTGCTCCAACTCCTTGCCGTAGTCCTTCTGCACCTTCTTCAGTTCGTCCTTCAGCTCGCCGATCAGCTTGTCCACGTCCGCCGCCGGCACCTCCACCTTCAGCGCGGTCAGGTACTGGTCGATGAGCGCGTTCTCGGTCAGGTGGCTGAGGATCTCCTTGCGGGCCACGTCCTGCTCTTCCTTGCTGAACTGCCGCAGGGCGCGCCACACGGCCACTTCCGGGATGTCCTGGCCGTTCACCTTGGCGGCGGTGCCGGCCGGCCGCGGCTCCGGCTTGACGGTGAGTGGGCTGGCCGGCGGCACGGGCACACCGCCGGGGACGGCCGCGACCGGGCGAGCCGGCGGCAGGGCGGTCGGGGGCGATTGGGCGACGGCGGCGGCGGCGGCGGCCACCGCGGAGCCGACGACCAGAGCGAGGGCGCGGCGAGTGAACAGACGCATCGGGTTCCTTCCTCCGTGAAGGCGGGCCGAGCCGCGTGCGATCGGCGTGGCCCCCAGAATTCCAGTGTGGGGCGTGCAACGTCCCGGCAATGTTCGGCCGCGACATAACGGGTATCGGCCGCCGCGCCGAGAGCAGTTTTGTCAAACCGGGCGACTTTTCCCGGTCGTGGGGGTGCTGCGGGTTTTGGCGAAGCGGTGGATGGCAGAGGGCACACCACCGTTGCCGTCTCCATTCATGGAGAGGGGGTGTTCGTGTCGAGGCCTCACCCCCCGGCCCCCTCTCCCAGG
>JANNVG010000675.1:0-2722 GCA_031414395.1 Fimbriiglobus sp. | reverse complement strand
TTGGTGGGGGTGGTGGGGCGTTGGTTGACGGGCGGCGCGGGGGCCGAGGGGGCAGGTTGTTCATTGGCCGCGGTCGCCCACGCGCCCGGCTCGTCATCTCCGCCAACACTTCCCCGCCCGCGCCCGCTATTCTGACAACATGAACTCTTCCGCGGCCAACCCGTTCGACCCGTCGCACCTGCTCAGTGCCGCCTGGTGGGTGTTCCTCGGCGTCGCCGGGGTGGGGCTGGTGGCCCTCACCCTGTGGGCGTACTGGGGGCACAAGCAGGCCAGCCGCAAGCGCATGGCGATCCTGGTCGCCCTGCGGCTGCTCGCCCTGTTCGTCGCCCTGTTCACCGCCTGCCGGCCGAGTTGGAAGATCGAAGAGAAGCCGAACGTGCCGTCGCGGTTGCTCATCGGCATCGACATGTCCCGCAGCATGACCGTCACCGACGAGGCGGACGGCAAGTCCCGCATTCAGCACGTCCGCCGCACCCTCGACAAGTGCCAGCCGGCGCTCGACGAGCTGCAGCGGCAGAACTGCGAAGTCGTCGTCTACGCCTTCGGGCCGGCCGAGTTCACCCCCGCCGGCAAGTACGACCCGAAGGCCGAACCCACGGCCGAGCGGTCCGACTACCCCGTGTTCATGCGGCGGCTGTACCAGGAGTGGGTGAGCGACAAGTACGTCCGCGGGCTGATCGTCGTCGGCGACGGGGCGGACAACGGCGGCGGCAAGGTGGACGGCAAGCCGCTCACCCCGACCGACGCGGCGGCCGAGTGGAAGTTGAAGGGGGCGCCGGTGCAGACGTTCGCCGTCGGCGACCCCGGCACCAACCAGAGCGCGAAGGACGTGGCCATTGCCGAAGTGGTGCTCGACCCCGACCCGGTGGCGATCAAGAACAAGTTCACCGTGCGCCTGCGGGTGAACGCCTTCAAGATGAGTCCGCTCGGCGTGCCGGTGAAGGTGTCGTTCGACGTGGGCGACGGCAAGGGGTATCAGCACGTCGTCACCGAACAGAAGCAACTGACGACGGAGACGAACAACCTGCTCGAAGTGCTGGTGGACGCCCCGCCGGAGTTGCCCAAGAACGACAAGGGCGAGGAGCGGCGGCAGATCAAGGTGAAGGTGGAGATCCCGCCGGAGAGCTGCAAGGGCGACACCAACCCGCTGAACAACGTGGTCGAGACGTACCTGAACCTGAACAAAGAGGGGCTGCGGGTGCTGCTGGTGGACCGCTACCGCTACGAGTACGCCCTGCTGATTGACGCCCTGGCCGCCGACAAGCGCATCGACATCCGGAAGGTGGACCTCCAGACCGACCTCGGGGTGGAAGACCTGCGGCCGGCGTTCGACTTCGACAAACAGGCCTACGACGTGCTCATCCTGGGCAACGTGTCGCCGGGGCAACTGAAGGCCATCGACCCGCTGCTGCCGGAGAAGATCGCCGAGCGGGTGAAGAACAAGGGCATGGGGTTCATGATGCTCGGCGGGCACGCCACCCTGAACGGCAGCGTGACGGAGTGGGGGAACGAGAACGGCTGGCGGGGGGTGAAGGCGATCGAGGACATCCTGCCGGTGACGCTGCCCGCCCCGCCGGTGGAGAAGGACACCGACCGGCCGAAGTACATGGTGGTGCCCGAACCGCGGTTCGCCGACACCTACATGGCGAAGCTGGCCGACACCCGCGACGTGTCGCTGCAACTGTGGGACAAGCTGAACACGCCCGCGAATCGCTCGCGGTTCACCGGGCTGAACCAGGTGATTCCGAAGCCGGGCGTGAACACCTACTTGTGGGCGAAGAACACCGAGCAACTGGTGGACCTGACCAACCCCACGCCGGCGGACAGGCAGTCGGCCCTGCTCGTCGGCCAGCAGTTCGACAGCGGCACGAAGAGCCGCGTGCTGGTGTTCGCCGCACAAGACACCTTCCTGTGGCAGCGGCTCGGCCAGCCGAAGGCCCAGGACGGCAAGCAGATACACTCCCGCTTCTGGCGGCAACTGCTGCTGTGGCTGGCCAAGCAGGATCAGGAGGAGTCGAACGCCTTCGCCCGCCCGGAGTTCCCGCGGCTGAAGGTGAACGACCCGCAGGGCATCAAGGTGGGGTTGCGGGGGCCGAACGGCACGGCCGTGACCGACCCGAAGTTCACGCTCACCGTGAGCGGGCCGGGGCTGCCCGACGCGGGCACGGTGGTGCCGGTGGGCGTGGCGGCGGACGGCACCCCGCGGGCGGAGTTCGTGCCGCGGGGCGACGGCGAGTACACCGTGTCGCTGAACGCGACCGGCAAGGGCGACACGGGCGACGTGACCGGCACCGCCACGGCCAAGTTCCTCGCCATCCCGGACACGTCGGAAGAGATGCAGCGGACCACGCCGGACTACGACCTGTTGCGGAGCATGGCGACCGCCGGCGGGGGCACCTTCCGCCGCATCGACGACCTGCCGGCGTACCTCACCGAGTTGACGAGCAAGCCCTACGAGACGGTGAAGCCGACCCGCAAGAACATCCCCGACTGGCGGCCGATGCCGACCAACCTGTTCCTGCCGCTGCTCGTGCTGCTGCTGGCGCTCGTGCTCGGCGCCGAGTGGGGCTTGCGCCGCTGGTGGGGCCTGGTGTGAGGAGGCGGACGCAGAACACGGCGGGGCGTCGCGGCCGGAGGTCGGTGGGGCGGAGGTCGCCGGGTGTTCATCGACGCGGTGGCGGTCGCCAACTCAGCTCATGCCGATGTGCCGCTCGCACCACAC
>JANNVG010000674.1:0-3815 GCA_031414395.1 Fimbriiglobus sp. | reverse complement strand
CCCCAACGGGGTCGTTCACTCGAACTGTGAACGACCCCGTTGGGGTCGGGTGGGTGTTGGCATGGGGTCCCAGGGTGTCGGTGCTCCGCACCTCAACCCTGGGCTGTGGGAACAACCCCGTTGGGGTTGCCCGGAAGTTCGACTGGAGTGGACCACCAACACACCTTCCGCTCACCCTCCCACAGTCCGGAACTGATCAACCTCTGAGGCGTGAAGGGCGGGCCATGTCAGCGGTCGGAGTCTCCGAAGAACGCCATGCGAACGCCGTAGAAGACCACCAAAATGACCACGAACATGATGACCATTGCGAGCAGGAGCGCCAGAGGGCTGGGTCTCGGGTGCTGCAACCGTGGGTACCCCTGCACCGGCTCTGGTCCGATGCCGGCGTCGGCCGCTCCCGCGTACCGGATCGGTCTCGAAGTCAGAAACAATATGCCCCCTGGACCGGGGTCGATGACGTCGTCATCGGTATCGTCGAGACCTCGGACCTCCAGGGGAATTCGACTTCGGAGGTCCAAGAGTTCTTCGACGTTCGGGGGGAACGACGGGGGCAGGAGGATCGTCGTCATCACCCAGCAGTTCGGTTCGTGATGCCGGCACTCTCGGCAGTGGCGCAAAATCACCCCGTCGTCGCACCCGGCTTCTTCCAGGGCGTCGGCGAGTATCGGCATCCGGTCGAACGCCCCGTCGGCGTCGATCCCTTTCGCCAGTTGCCAGACCGACTCCGACCACCACGACAACACGAACGTCCGCGCCGAATCGTCCGCGGTCGGAGGGACAATCGGCGTGCATTCGGTGAACGAATCATCCATGCACAACATGATACCGCGCGACCACGGGCGGCAATCTCGTGCGTGCATCTCCCACCACACCGCAGTCGCGCGATTCCGATTTCGCTTCCGAGAGGGGACGGGGGGTAGGTTCCTTCCCATGCCCACCGGCTACTCCCGAGCTGTGGTGGGGAAGGTATTCGTATAAGGCGTGGGCGGGCGGTCGGTGAGTGTGATGGCGACGAGCACGTACACCGCCATGCCGATCATGCCCGCCAGGACGAGCGCCGGCACCGCCCGGCGGGTCATCAGACGTATGGGCAGCGGCCCGTCCCACTCGGCGGCGTCGGGCACTGCGACCGGCCGGCCGGTGACACGCTCCACCTCGCGGCGGACTTCGGCGTCGGTCAGCCGGTGCGGTTCAACGAGTGGCGGGCGGTCGAGCAGGTCGGAGAGCACCCAGCAGTGGGGGAAGTGGTGTGGGCACTCGCGGCAGTGGCGGAGAATCACCTCGTCGTCACAACCGGCCTCTTCGAGGGCGTCGGCCAGGATGGGCAGGCGGTCGGTGGCGGAGTCGGTGACGATGCCGCGGGCGAGCAGCACGGCCGTTTCGGATCGCCACGCCGAATCGAACGGGGTGGCGACGCTCGGCCGGGCGGCAGAACACGTGAGGTGTGCGGCGGGGGGCATGGCGAAGTGTAGTACGCGGAACGAAAATTGAACCGGGAACGCAGTGACCGGGTTCGCCTCACACCCCACTCACTTCGTTCGGGGTTCCAGTTCCACTCCCTGGCGGTCGCGGCTCGTCAAATCGCCTCCGGGCCGCGTTCCCCGGTACGGATGCGGACCACGTCTTCGAGCGGCAGGACGAAGATCTTGCCGTCGCCGATGCGGCCTTCGGGGCCGGTGCGGGCGGCGGCGATGATGGCGTTGATAGTCGGTTCGACGAAGTCTTCATTGACTGCGATTTGCAACTGCACCTTGCGGAGCATGTTCACGGTCAACTCGTGCCCGCGGTACAGCTCGCTCTGCCCCTTCTGCCGGCCGAACCCTTGCACGTCCACCACCGTCAGGCGGAACACTTCCACCTTGTTCAATGCTTCCTTCACCGCCTCGAGCTTGCTCGGCTGGATGATGGCGAGGATCAGTTTCATCGGCGTAAACCTTCGACAGGAGGAACACGGATGACACGGAAGAGGCAGGGATGAAGAGGATCAGAAGAATGCATTCTGTTCTGATCCTCTTCATCCCTGCTTTCATCCTCTTGATCCGTGTCCTGCATTTTTGTCGGTCGGCACCAGCCGCTTGCCGTGGCCCAAGTAGTCATCCGTGACGGCGTAGTTGTTGAACTTCAGCGTGTAAGCGTCCTCGAACCAGTCGCGGATGTGCGGCACGCTTGCCACATCGAACGCCGGTTCGACGCACACCGTCGGGCCGTACCGCACGCGGCGGATCTCCCCGTGTTCGACGATCAACTCGCCCGCCTTGAACACGAACCGCGGCAACTCGAACATCGCCCGCCGGTCGGCGTGCGGGGTGTACACGGTGATGTCGGCATCCGCCCCGACGCCCAGGTGCCCCTTGTGCGTCAGGCCGAGCATCTTCGCCGGCCCCGCCCGCGTGACGATGGCGATCTCGCTCAGCGTGTACTCGCGTTCAAGCTGAGGCAGCACGCACCGATCCTTCACCTTCTCCGGCAGTCGCTTCAACTGCTCGCGGCGGTAGTCACGGCTCATGAGCATGGCGATGATCTCCGGGTACGCCACGAAGCTGCCGCCGTTCGGGTGGTCGGTGCTCATGGCCACCCGCCACGGGTCGGCCACCAGCAAATACCACTCCAACCCGATGGCCCATTGCAGGGCGTTCACGAGCGACTTCTCTTTGTAGGTGATGGGCACGATGCCGCACCCGCCCTCGCACTCCGTCTCGCCGTTGAACCACTTGCGGCCGGTCACTCGGTGCAGGTAGTGACCGAGCGGGCCGTCGCCGGTCATGCTGGTGGTTTCGCCGAACACCACTTGCCCCACGTCCACGGTGATGTTCGGGTGCGTGTTGACGTACTCGGCCAGCTCCGTCACCTTGCTGCAAAACGTGCCCTGGTCGTCCGGCCCGCCGCCGTAGCTGTGAAACTGGATGTGCGTGAAGTGCCCGCGTCGGCCGTCCACCGCCTTCATGGTGTCGAGCGTGGTCGTCCAGTTGCCGGGCATCCCCAGTTGATTGCAATGGATGTGTGCGGCGTGCGGTAAGTTCAATTCATCGGCAGCGGTGGCGATGCCCTGCACGATCTGCCGCGGCGACACACCGAACCCCGGCACGATGTCGTCGAGTTTCGTCATGCCGTTGCCGCCCTGCTTCCACACCTCCACCCCGCCGGCGTTCACCACCTTTAATGCGTAGCCCTTCGTGGCACCCAGCAGCCAGGCGCAGAAGTCCCGTAGCCGTTCGGTTTCCCCCGCGGCGATCTGCTTCATCGCATAATGGTTGTTCCCCACCAGCACGAAGAAGCCTTTGTCGATGACGGGGGTGTCGTGAAACTCCTCGTGCGTGTGGCGGGCACCAAGTGGGGGAATGGCCGCGTCGAAGACGGTGGTGTAGCCGAGGCCGGCGTACAGGTAGCCGGTGACGAACGTGGTCGGCGTGCTGCCTGTGGTGCCGCTGCGCAGCAGTTCGGTGCGGCGGAAGGGGGGCGAGTCGCGGCGGTCTTCGGGGCGGAGCTTGCGGGCGACGTTCACCTTCGGCCCGGCGATGTGGGCGTGCATGTCCACCCCGCCGGGCATGACCACCAAGCCGGAGAGGTCGAACGTGCGATCCGGCAGGTCGTGATCTGGGGCGGAGACGATGACGCCGTCCCGCACCCACAGGTCGCGGACCTCGCCGTCGATCCCGTGGAGCGGGTCGTAGATCGTCCCGCCGGCCAGCTTGATCAGGGGCATGTGGGGGATTGTAGGGATGGGACTTCACACCCCCCATGACACCTCTTCGCCGCGGGCCAAGCGCGCGCCCAAAGGCCGTTGGGGGAGCCGAGGTAGGGGCGCAACAACACCC
>JANNVG010000673.1:0-4493 GCA_031414395.1 Fimbriiglobus sp. | reverse complement strand
GGGCCCTACCCCACGACGCTGTTCGGCACGGCTTCGGCCGGGCTGGCCCCGCCGCTCGCCGCCGCCGGGCACCGCCCGACCTACGAGCGGGGCAACCGTGCGTGCAGTCGCCGCAGGCGGGCCAGGTGGACGGCCGGCGGGGAGTCGTCGCCGTGGGCTGGTTCTACGCCGTCGAGTTTCAGGCTCAGGGCGGTGGCGATGCTGTGCGGGATGAGTTCCGAACGCCAGTTCAGGAAGAACGGCGGGCGGAGGGAGAAGAGGGGGAAGCTGTTGAACAGGTCGCCGGTGAAGAGCAACTTCCGCGACTCGGAGTAGTAGCCGGTGTGCCCCGGCGTGTGGCCGGGCAAATGCACCGCCCGCAGCCCGCCCCACACGGGCAACTCTGTGCCGGGGTCGAACATGCGGGTCGGGGTGAACGGGCGGTACTTCAGCACTCGGCGGGCGATTGCTTCGCTCCACCCGGTCACTCGCGTGATGCCGGTGTACTTGCCTTCACCGCGGTAGTAGTCGGCGTCGAGCCGCGGGCCGGCGATCCACGCGCCGTACTTCTCGGCGAACGGCACGGCGTTCAGCGCGTGGTCGATGTGCCCGTGGGTGAGCAGGATGCCGCGGACGGGCAGGTGGTCCCACCCGCGCCGCTTCAGTTCGCGGCGCAGCAGCCGCGGGCCGGCGGCGAACCCGGTGTCGATCAGGTACAGCCCGTTCACTTCCTTCAGCACGTGGAAGGTGACGACGGGCGCACGCACGGCCAGCAGGTCATCGAACACGGAGTCAACTCCTCAGCTCGGCCACGCGGCGTGTTGCAGCACCGCGCGGTAACCATCCGGGTCTTCAAACGTCTTCCCGTTCCGGTCCCAGTACGGGTTGAACGCCTTCACGGGTTGATGTCCGGCGTGTTCCAGCCGTGTGATCGCAGCCTTCCATTCGCCCGCGTCGGGCAGGTAGAACACGAGCAAGTTGTCTTCGGTCGGGGCACGGCCGACGGTGTGACCAGCCTTGCGGGTGAACTCCAGGTGGTAGCCCGCACCTCGGTGCCCGAGCATGACGCCGTCGAACCCGTCGTGGGCGGCGAACTCGTACAGCACCTCGAACCCCAGCCCGTCGCGGTAGAAGGCGACGACCGCCGCCAACTGGTCCGTCGGCCGGGCGATTCGCAGGTGGGCGGTGGAGGTGGGCATCGAGTCACCACTCCAGGCGTGCGGTCAGGTCGTCGGCCGTTGATCGCTCGACCGCCAGCCGCCGGCTCTCGAACACGCCACCGAACAGCCCGAGGACGGCGAACTTCGGGTCGTCTCGCGGGGTGGCCGGCTCCGCGAGTTGGGCAATCAACCGCTCCACCCGCAGGCGGTCGCCACTCTTCCCGGCCAGTTCGACGGGCACCTTGAGTCGGACGAGGCGCACGCGGAAGAATTGGGCGAGCAGTCGGCCACCTGTCAGTGGGCCAATCCCGGAGATGTGGCACGATTCGAAATGCCGCCCTTCGATCCATCCGAACCGATCTCGCCAGAACCGCTGCGGGAAGAGTGCGAAGTGTGCCCCGGTGTCGAGAGCCATGTCGATGGCTCCGGGTGTCGGTTGACACCGAAGCGAGCAGTACAATCGTCGTGCCGGCAGCAAAGCGAGCGGCGGGTTCGACAGCGGCGGGGAGAGCGGTAGGTTCCCGAACGGGAACGTGACCGGCCCCGCCGGATCGTCGCCCAGCAGAAGCGTTTCGCCCCGAACGAACAATTCCATTGATGGCATGGGCGTTTAGCGTCCGAGGCCGCGGTAGTAGTCACCCAAGTACGCGATCACTAGTCGGGCGGGGTGAACGCCCAAGTCGGCCGCTGCGCGATTCAGGAGTTCAGTCGGATCGGGGTCGTAGGCCACCGCACGGCCGTCGTAGAAGGCGACGTACTCGTCGGAGTGCTCGAATTTCGGATCGACGAGTCCGGGCGGTGCGTCGTAGAACCGCACCCACTCGGCGTGGCACTCCTCGAACGTCGGCTCGTCGAGCGGGCTCGGGGCCGCGGGCAACGGCGGGGCGGTGTCGGCCAACAGCTCAGTCGTCGGGGTCATGAGCGTCCCTCGTGTGTGTCGTCCATTATCCGCACCCGCCGGCCGCGTCACAACTCTACACCTTCCACTTGGCCCGCGGCTCGCGGGTCAGCTCCTTGTCCGCCGTCGCGTCGTCCACGAACTTCTCCTTCTTCGGGTCCCACTTCAGCTTCTTGCCCAGCCGGTAGCCGATGTTCCCCAGGTGGCAGATGGTCGCCGACCGCTGGCCCGTCTCGGCCGTGCAGATGGTCGGCTTGCCGCTCTTGATGCAGTCCAGCCAGTTGCCGTGGTGGCTGTTCGCGTCGTACACCCGCTCCGCCTTGTCGTCCAACTTCTCCTTGAGGATGGTGTCGGGCAGGCTGCTGATGCCGCCGCGGCCGACCAGGATGATGCCGTCGGTGCCCTCGAACACGCAGTCGGCCTTGATCTCCTTGCCGTCCTTCCCCTTCTCGAACTGGTTGTGAATCATCTCGATGCCGCTGGCGTACACGAACCTCAGCCCGCTCGTCGCCTTCTTGTCGCTCGGCGGGATGATTTCCACCGGCCCGCTGTCGTCCATCTTCATCGCCCACTGGGCGATGTCGAAGTGGTGCGCGCCCATGTCGGCGATCTGCCCGCCGGCGTACTCGCGGTACTTCCGCCACGCCGGGAAGTGCTTGTGAACCCCCTTCGGGCAGAGGATTTCGTTGTACCCCCGCTCCGCCGCCGGCCCCTGCCACAGGTCCCAGTCGGTGCCCTTCGGGATGTCCTGCGTCGGCAGGTCGCACGCCACCGCCGGCTCGCCCACCCCGATGCGGATGGTCTTCAGCTTGCCGATCCGCCCGTTCCACACGTACTCCACCGCCTTGCGGAAGTGCCCGCCGAACTCGGTCCGCTGCTGGCTGCCCGTCTGGAACACCACCTTGTTGGCGGCCACGGTGTCGGCGATCCACCGCCCTTCGGCCACGTGGTGCGTGAGCGGCTTCTCGCAGTAGATGTGCTTCTTCGCCTTCGCCGCTAGCACGCACGGGATGGCGTGCCAGTGGTCGGGGGTGGCGATCACCACCGCGTCCAGGCCCTTGTGTTCGAGCAGCTTGCGGAAGTCGGTGTACTTCTCGACGCCGGCGTACTGCCCGCTCTTCTTCCGCTCGGCGTACTTCTTCTCGACCATGTCGGCGGCGTTGTCGAGGCGTTCGGACACCACGTCGCACACGGCCACCACTTCGACCGTGTCGCGGCCGAGGAACCCGTTCAGGTGCCCGCGGCCCATCGTGCCGACGCCGATGAACCCGAGGGTGAGTTTGTCGGACGGGGCGAGTGCGTGGGCGGTACGCGGCCAGAGGAGCGGGGCGGCGGACGCGGCGGCGGCGGACGCGAGGAACGAGCGGCGGGAGAGCATGGCGAAACACCGGGAGGGGGAAACCGCCCCGATGGTACCCGACCCGATGTGGAGTGAAAGGGTGAAAACGGCGGGGGAAGTACCGTTCGCCCCGTTGATGTGCCACGGCTGAGAGCGACCAACCCGCCGCGGAGCGGCGACCGATGTTAGCCAGGGGTGGAGCGAGCGCAGCGAGCGGAACCCCTGGACCCGATGCCATATTCACACCAGCCCCGGAGGGGCGACAGATGCGATGTCTGTCGCCCCTCCGGGGCTGGTTCAACTTCGTGTGCGCTTCCAGGGGTTCCGTCGCTCGCCTTCGGCTCGCCGACTTCACCCCTGGCTAACATCGGTCGCCGCTCCGCGGCGCGTGGACGTTCCGCGTCACTTCTTCTCCTTCGCCAGTAGGCCGGCGTACCGCTTGGCCTCGTCGCGCACCCGCTCGTCGGCGTCGGCGGTCAACTTCTCCACCGCCGGCGGCTTGGCCTTCGGGTCGGCCGGCAGGGCCGGGGTGGGGAACCAGCCGACGAGGTGGGTGGCTTGAAAGTCGTCCTTCAAGGTGAACAGTTTCGTCTCGTTCTTGCCGTCGGCGTTGAACAGCACGAACACCGTGTCGCCGGGTTTCATCGTGTCCGCGTTCCACTCGAAATTCGCGGAGACGATCCGACGCCCGTCCGGAGAGCGGCGGACGGTGGCGGAGTTCACTCCCTTCAAACTGACCAATTCCGTCGCCTTGCCGTCGGCCACTGCGTGCAAGCCGAACACCGGGGTTTTGCCGTCGCCCGTGTGCTTCCACCCGGCCGCGAGCCACCCCCTGCCGTCGGCGGTCGTCTCCGCCCAGGTGAAGGAGTGGGTGTCGCACACCGACTTCGGGTCGGGCTTGGGGCCGGCCAGCGTGGTCCGCCATCGGAAGTTCGGCAGCTTCGGGTCGGCAAAGTTGTGGTGCATCAGCCCCCACGTCTGGCCGTCGGCCGACCACTGCACGATCTGGTGGTCGGCCGGCAGGTCGATCTGCGTCTCTTTCTTGCTGGCGAAGTCGTAGAGCGTGTGAGAATGATACGCCCCCGCCGGCCGCTTGCCCACCGGCTCCGCCCGCACC
>JANNVG010000672.1:0-4585 GCA_031414395.1 Fimbriiglobus sp. | reverse complement strand
GATCTTCTTCTCGATGGCCTTGAAGTACAGGTCGCGCTCCTCGCGGCCGACCTCCACCGGCAGGTCGAGCATGGAGTCCACGAAGTTGGAGATGGCGATCACCTCGCCGTTGTTGGCGGTGTAATACTCCGGCTCGTTCGGGCGGTCGGGGTCTTTCACGAACCGGCTGCCGGCGAACACCCAGTCGTGTGCCATCGGCCGCTTCGTGTTCTGGTCGAGGATCCACTCCTGCGCCCGCTCGGCGACCACCTTGCCGCCCTTGTGGAACACCACCTGCACGTTCACCTTCTGCCCGCTCGCCGGCTTGTACTCGGCCTCCAGCGTCTTCGGGTTCACGAACTGCACCGGCTTGCCCACCTTCGTGCCGGCGCCGAGCAGCGCGGCGTGGATGAACCGCGAATCCAGATCGACGTTCAGGACGGACTCGTGCTCCTTCGTGTCCTTCTTGCAGCAGAACACCTCCAGCAGCGAGCCGGTGCGGATGCACACCGTCGCCACGAACAGCACCCGCTTCTCGCCGCTCTCGCCCACCTCCAGGAACAGGCGGTCGTTCTTGTCCAGGGCGGTGAACTTCGACTTCTTCGACAATTCCGGCCGCGGGGGCAGTTCCTCCGCCTTGTCGCCGCGGTCGGGTTCAGGATCGGTCACGGGCAACCGCTCGGTCGGCTTGGCGTCGGTCGGCTTGGTGGGCGCTTTGCCCGACGGCTTGGCAGTGGTCGGCGATTCGGCCGGCGGGTTTTGCAGCCGCATGACGATGAGGGCGGCGGTGCCGCCGGCCACCAGCACGATCATGGCGACGAGGGCGAAGATGAGCACACGCACGGCGGAGCCTCGGGGGGCGGTTCAACGGCAATCAGGCAAACGGCGTTCCAGACCCACGATACCGCATTTCGGTGAGCGCGGGGCGGCGATTTCACCCCGTCGCTGGGCAACGAATGACCACCCGGCGGACATTTCATGACCGCGGGCGGGCGAGTTTGGCCAGCAGCAGTTCCAGTTGCGTCCGAGGCGGGAGCGGACTTCCGCCTTTCATGCCCAGGTCGATCTCGACCAGCCAGTCGGTGAACTTGCTCACCCGGTTCAGACCGAAGTGCTTCAACTGGCGTTCCGCCGACTGGCGCGCCTGCGGCCAACCGGGGACGCCGGCGGCGTCCATCGCCGGGCCGAGCGATTGACCCTGGGCGATCAGCCGCCCGACGCCGGCCAGCTTCTGGAGTTGCGCGCGGAGCGCGCCGATGATCTGCTGCGGGGCGTCCCCGCCGTCGAGCAGTCGGCCGAGCAGGTCGAACGCCTTCGCCGGTTTGCCGTCGGCGACGGCATCCAAAATGTGAAACACGTTCGCCTTGCCGGTCTGGGCGACGAGCCGGTTCACGTCGTCGGCGGTGATCTCGGCGTTCGCCCCGACCGCGTTGGCCAGCTTCGCCACTTCCATGTCCAGCAGCCCGAGCGACGGGCCGACCAACTCCACGAGCACTTCGGCGGCCTCGCGGCCGAGTTTCTTGCCGTGCCCTTTGCTCGCCCACCGCACGCACCAGTCGAGCACGCGGTCCTTCTGTTTCGGGTACTCGAACGCCTTGCAGTTCAGCTTCGCCGTATCGGGCAGCGCCTTCGCCAGTTTGGTGTTCTCCGGGAACGTCTTCACGTCGAGTACCAGCACGCCGACCTTGCTGGGCGAGGCGACGTAGCGTTCGAGGGCCTCGCGGTGTTCGCTCACGAACGGGTCGGCCTGATCGATGATGACCACCCGCACGGGCGACAGGAAGGTGAGCGTGTCCAGGTCGTTCCGCACGGTGCTGAAGTCGAGTTTGTCGCCGACATAGTTGCTGACGGCGAAGTCCGGGTCGCCGCCCTTGCCGACGGCGAGCGCGATGATGGCGTCGCGGCAGCGGCGCTTGAGGAAGTCTTCGTCGCCGACGAGCGCGTACACCGGCAGGCGTTTGGCTTTGGCGGCGGTGTCGATGAAGGCGAGGGCGTCCATAGTCATGCCTCTCTTCGCCGCGAGCACCGCGAGCGCCAGAGCGGTTGGCGCTCGCGGTGCTCGCGGCGAACACTACTTGTACTCGTCCACCAGCTTCCGCGGGGCGCCGATGTCGATGACGTGAACCTCGCCGGTCCACGCTTTCGACGCGGGGTTCAGGAACCCCCGTTTCGGGGCGACGAACGTGGCGGTGTGCGCGGCCCGCACCGTCGGGCCGAGCGGCTCGCCGGTGTCACAGTCGAGGCCGGACGGGATGTCGATGGCGAGGACGGGATTGCCAGCGGCGTTGATCTTCTCAACCAGTTCGCCATACGCACCACCCAACGGACGCGCCAAGCCGGTGCCGAAGAGGGCATCAACGATCCAACAAGGAGTGTTCGCCCACATCTTGTTGAACAGGGAGAATGAGGTTGGCTCTCTGGTGGCCGGGCCAACCTGAATCAACCCTCTGCGGCATTTGTCCGCGACCTGGAAATTCACGAGGGCATCCCCGCCGATCTGATGATGGGGTGCTGCGACCCACACGAACACCGGCCACCCGGCGTTGTCCAGATGCCTCGCAATCACGAATCCGTCGCCGCCGTTGTTGCCGGGGCCGCACAGGATTACCGTGGGCCACTTCTCCGGGTTCAACCGCATGAGCAACTTCGCACACCCGCGGCCGGCGTTCTCCATCAGCACGATGCCGGGGATGCCGTACTCGTCCAGCGCCCGGCGGTCGAGGTCGCGGACCTGGGAACGGGTGAGGGTGAAGGGGGGCATCGGCGGTCTCACGGGTGGCCGGCTCTCGCCGAGAGCCGGACGGGGGCCGACACGTGGGAAGCCGGCGTGGAGCGGGAGAACGCCTTCACTCGCTCCACGAGTGACACTCTCGCTTCGCCCCCTCTCCGACTCTCGGCGAGAGTCGGCCACCCGATCAGACCTACCTCTTGATCCGCAGCCCCTGGCCGGTCATCGTCGCTTCCACTTCGCTCTTGTCGATCCACGGCAGGTCGCCCGGAATGGTGTGCTTGATCGCCCCCATCGCGGCGCCGTACTGCAACCCCTTCGCAAAGTCGCCGTCCAGCAGCCCGTGGATGATGCCCGACGCCATCGCGTCGCCGGCGCCCAACCTGTCCACGATCTCCACCTCATACGTCGGCGTCTCGTGCAGCTCGCCGTTCGCGTACCCGACCGCCCCGAAGCTGTTCCGCCACACCAGCGGCGTTTGACGTTTGGTGCCAGCGACGTGCTTCACCCCGAATCGATCCGCCAGCTTCTTCGCCACCTCGGTGAAGTTCTCGCCCTTCACCCCGAACAGGTTCTCGGCGTCGGCCTCGCCGGCGATCAGCAGTTCCGCCCCCCGCACCACGCCGGCCATCACCCGCCCGGCTTCGTCCGCCGGCCACAGCTTGCTGCGGTAGTTCAGGTCCACGCTTACGGGCACATTCGCACTGCGAGCGGCCGTCAGCGCTTCGTTGAGCACTTCGCGGTCCTCGATCACCGCCGCCGTGATGCCCGTCACGTGGAACCAACTCGCCCCGTCGAAGATTTTCCCCCAGTCGAACGTGCCCCATTTCTTCCCATGCCAGAAGCTGCTCGTGCCGGTCCTCGCTTTGGCGATGCTTGACCCCTTGCGGTCGTACAGAATACTGCTCGCCCGCGGGCTGGCGCCGAATTCGAGGAAGTACAGCCCGCACCGGCCGTCGTCGGTGTACGACACATGGTCGGTGTTCACACCAGCTTCCCGCACGCGGTTGGCCACCAGCCGGCCGAGTGAGTTGTCCGGCAGCGCCGACACCCACGTCGTTTCGCGGCCGAGCCGCACCAGCCCGGCGGCGGTGTTCAGTTCCGCACCGCCGACCTCCACGTCGAACGTGCGGCACTGCTCGATCCGCTGGAAGTGCGGCGGCGCGAGCCGCACCATTGCTTCGCCGAAGCAGACGATCATCGGTTGTTCCCCTCTCCCCGCTGGGGAGAGGGGGACAAGATTCACCCCTCCCGCCCCATCCGCACGGCCTGGGTGAACTGCCACGCCAGCCCGCGGAGGTACTCGTAATCCTGTCTCGCCACCGCCTTCGGGTCCACCATCTGCGACCCGACGCCCAGGCACACCGCCCCCGCCCGCAGGTACTCCGCCGCCGTGTTCAGGTCCACGCCCCCGGTCGGCATCAGCTTCACGTGCGGCAACGGTCCCTTCATCGCCCGGAAGAACCCCGGCCCGTGGATGTCGGCCGGGAACACCTTCACCACGTCGGCCCCGGCCTCCCACGCGGTCAGGATTTCCGTCGGGGTGAACGCGCCGGGGAACACCAGCTTGTCGTACCGCCGGCACAGTTTGATCACGTCCAGGTTCACCGTCGGCGAGACGATGAACTCGGCCCCGGCCAGGAGTGCCGCCCGTGCCGTCTCGGAATCGAGCACCGTGCCGGCCCCGAGTAGCACGCGGTCGCCCAGTTCCTTTTTCGCCGCCCGTATGACGCCGACCGCGTCCGGCACAGTGAACGTGACCTCGGCCACCGTCACCCCGCCGTCGGCGAGTGCCCGGATGACGTTCACTAGGTGGGTGGGGTCGGGCGCCCGGACGACGGCGACCAGCCCGCAGTCGAGGACACGAGCGAGGTGGGA
>JANNVG010000671.1:0-7711 GCA_031414395.1 Fimbriiglobus sp. | reverse complement strand
GTGAGGATCGGCCGGACGAGCGGGCCGGGTTCGCCAAGATTTGAAGACACGCCGCTCAGCGCACCAATCCGGGTTCCGTCTGTCGCCCGGTTTCGCTAGAACACCGCCATGCACCAGATTCTGTTCCATGTGCCGTTCACGGCCGGCTGGTTCCCGCCCGACGGCATCCCCCTGCACGGGTTCGGGGCGATGCTGTTCATCTGCTTCGTCATCACCGCGATGTGGTGGGGGCCGAAGCGGGCCGTGCAAATAGGCCTGCCGAAAGAGCGGCTGCAAGACATGGCCATCCTGCTGTTCGTGGCGGGCATCGCCGGCGCGCGGGTGGTGTACATCTGGCAGTACTACGACCGCGACTTCAAGGGGAAGAACCTGCTGGTCGAGTTCTTCAAGATCTGGGAGGGCGGCATCGTCTTCTACGGGTCGGCCATCGGCGCGGTGATCGGCTTCCTGGCCTTCCGCCACTTCGTGCTGAAGAAGCTGGGCGTCTCCACGTTCAAGCTGATGGACGTGATCGCCCCGCTCATCGCCTTCGGGCTGGCCGTCGGGCGGATCGGCTGTTACCTGAACGGCTGCTGCTGGGGGCAGGTGGCGGTGCCGGAGTCGCAGCCGGTGCCGCTGGTAGCCGAGTTGGGCCAGTACCCGTTGTTGAGTGGGCACGGAGTGCGGGAGCAGGTGACGACTCCGCCGAACAGTTCGACGCAGTTGCCACAAGTGTGGGGGTTGCAGACCGCCGTCGGGTTCACGTACGCCACCTACCGCGACCAGGACGGCAAGCTGAAGGTGGAAGTGGATCGGCTGGAGCGGGGGTCGGCCGCGGCGGAGGCACTCAAGAAGGGCGACGTGATCCTGTCGGTGAACGGCGTGGAGGTCGGGCCGATGGCGGATCAACTCGACCCGTCCCACTGGCCGCGGTGGAAGAAGTCGCTGGAGTTGGAGATCGAGCGGGGGGGCAAGAAACAGGGCGTGACGTTCACCCCGCGGACGGTCTCGGTGTTCCCGACGCAACTGTACGAAGTGGTGAGCATGGGGCTGCTTACGGTGCTGCTGCTGGCGTTCCAGCCGTTCCGCCGGCACGACGGGCAACTGATGGTGCTGCTCATGATCGGCTACGGCGTCCACCGCTGGTTCAACGAGGCCATCCGCATCGAGCCGACGTATGCGATGGGGATGACTCTTTCGCAGTGGATCAGCCTGGCGATCATCTTGGGCGGCCTGGTACTCGAAGTGTACCTGCGGAAGGTGCAGGCCCCTCTGCCGAAGGGGCCGCTGCCGCTCAGCCACGGGGCAGTCCCACTGCCGCCGCCGGTGGCGAAGTAGGACGGTACTGTGTGTAGGGCGGGTCGAGCGGCCGGCGCTGTCACGAAGTCATGCGAACACGATGGCCGCCGTTCGGGACCCATGACCGGCCGCGATGCCCCGCCGCCAACCAGCAACGGCGGGGCGTCGCGGCCGGTCGCTGGGTGGGAATGGCAACCAATCAACCGAGCGAGTGAGTGGACACCCCGGCCGCTCGACCCGCCCTACCCCAACCGGCCTGCGTAACACTCTCGCATCAACTCGTTTGTCCGCGGCAGTTTCCGGCGGTATCATCACCTCAGCCGTACCGCGGACCGGAGCTGCCATGCCGATCGTCCTCCGCCCGTTGGCCGAACGCTCGTCGCTGCCCACCCGACTGACCGACCTGGGGTACGCCCGCAAGTCGGCCCGCGTGCTGGCCGGCGCGTTCACCCTGCTGGCCGTGCTGGTCGGCGGCGCGGTCGTGGGGTGTGTGCTCGACTCCACGTTCGGATTGCCCGCCATCCTGCGGGCGGTGGTGCTGGTGGTCACGTTGGCGGCGGCCGGGGTGGTTGCCCTTCGCCGAGTGTGGAAGCCGCTGCGTGAACCCGTCCGCCCGCTCGCCGTCGCCCACCTGCTTGAATCCCGTTACCCCAAGCTGAACGACAGCCTCGCCAGTGCCGTTGACTTCCTCACGTCCGCCGAGTCCGGCCGCACGTCGGCACGCTTCCAACGGATCGCCATCGTCCGTGCCCAGCGGGCGCTCGAGAAGTGCGACACCTCGCGGCTGGTGCCGACGGGCACGGCGTGGCAGCGGTTCTGGCTGGCGGCGGTGCTGGTGCTGGTGGCCGGCTCGCTCGCCGTCTGGAAGCCGATGCACGCGGGCAGTGCGCTCGTGCGGCTGGCCGACCCGTTCGGCGAACACCCGTGGCCGACGAAGACTCTCGTCGAGATCACCAGCCCGCAGCAGTTCCCCGTGCGGGCGGCGCTGGGCGACCCGTTCGACCTCGCGTTCACCGTGAAGGGCGTGATTCCGGACGGCGCGACCGTGGCCGTCCACCTGGACAACGGCAACCGCTACGAGGAGTACGTCGAGATTGAACCGGGCGAGCCGTCGCGGAAGGCGGTGGCCCTGCGCGTGACACTCGACGCGCACCGCGTGCCTTCCAGCTTCAAGTTCCAACTGCGAGCGAACGACGCCGTGACCCCGTGGCACAGTGTCACACTCGCCCCCCCGCCGCGGCTGGTGCCCCTCGACGGTCGCCCGTCGCCGCAGATGCACGCCACCTTCCCGGCGTACACCGACGAGCCGGCCGTTCAACTGCCCGACGGCGCCGGCGCCCTCGAAACCGTCCACGGCACGCGGGTGCGGCTGTCCGCCGCCACCGACCGCCCGGTCGTGTCGGCCGTGCTCATCCCGCAGGCCGACCGCACCGACCTGCGTGTGGCGGCCTCGGCCGCACCGCTCGCCGCACTCAACCCGTTCGCCGCCGCCGCCATTCAGCCGCTCGCCGACCTCGCGTACAGTGACATCCCGGTGTCAGTGACGGACGGCACCCGCCTGACGGCCGACTTCATCCCGCGGGTGTCCGGCCCGTACCTGCTCAAGTTCACCGACGACACCGGGCTGAGCGGCTCGCGGTTGCTCGACTTCCGCATTCAGCCCGACCCGGCGCCGGTGGTGCGGTTGCTCCGCCCGGCCGTCGGCAAAGACCCGCTCATCCTGCTGCCCACCGCCACCACCACCGTGCAGGCGACCGCCGCCGACCGCCGGTTCGCTCTCAAGGGCATGGCCGTCGAGTACCGCGTGGGCGGGCCGGACGCCCCGGTGCGGTCGCTCCCGCTGGTGGACCTGGACGGCCTGGGGCAGCCGCTGTCGCTCGTCACGGGGTACGCCGCCGCACTGTCGCACGCCAAGCAGATGACGGCCGAGGCGACCGTCACGCTGCCCGTCAGTGCGTTCATCAAACCCGACGGCACCCGCCCGGCCGACGGCGACCGCATCACCATCCGCGCCACCGCCACCGACTACGACGACGTGACGGTGCTGAAAGCCCCCGGCCGGAGCGAAGAGGACGTGACCATTCTCGTGGTCAGCCGGCCGGCGCTCGACACGATCCTTCAACAGGAACTGGCCAAGCTGCGGCCGAAGTTGCTGCAACTGCGTGAACAGCAGCGGAACGTGCGGGAGCGGACCGAAGACGTGCAGAAGGCGGCGGCCGACGGCAAGTTGACGCCCGAAGAGGCGAACCGACTGACCCCCGCCGAACGCGACCAGCGGGGCGTGCGGCTGGACGTGACCGACCCGGCCGGCGGAGTGCAACAAAGCGCCGACCTGTTGCGGCAGACCATCCGCGCGAACGACGTGCCGCGGTCCACCGTCACCGAACGGGTAGAAACCCTTGCCGCCGACCTCGCCCGACTCGCGCAGCGGGATCTCGACCCGGTCGAACCGCTCATCGCGTCGGCCAAGCAGGAGGCCGACAAGCCGACCCCGGACGCGAAGAAGGTGGCCGACGACCTGCGCAAGGCGGTCGGCCGGCAGAAGTCAGCGGAGACCAACCTCGACGCCATGCTGAAACTGCTGGAACAGTGGGGCGGGGCGGGGGAGGTGAAGGCCGAGGCGCGGGCGCTGAAGGAGTTGCTCGGCAAAGCCGGCGACAAGGGGAAGGACGCGGCCGAGAAGGTGGAGCCGGGCAAGCCGTCGAACCAACTGACGCCGAAGGAGCGGGCCGATTTGGACAAGGCGGCGGAGCAGTTCGATCAACTGTCGGCCCGCGCCGACGCGACCATTCAGAAGGCCCAGCGGTTGGCCGACGACAAGCAGGCGAAGGCGACCGACCTGGACGCGAAAGCGTCGGCGAAAGCGGCCGAGGCGTCCGCGGCGAAGGCCGACGCCGCCAAGCAGAAGCCGGGTACTCCCGAAGCGAGCGCGGCGAACTCGAAGGCGGAGAAACTGTCCGGTGAAGCGGCCGACCTCGCGGCAGAAGCGGCGAAGGCGAAGGCCGAAGCGGAGGCGCTGCGGAACGCGGTGAAGGACGCCGGCAACCAGGGGCTGAAGGAAGACCTGCAATCGGCCGGCGAGAAGCTGCGGCAGAACAACTCGTCCGCGTCCGCGGCGGCGCAACAGTCGGCCGGCCAGCGGCTCGACGCCATCGCCGACGCGCTGTCCGAGAAGCAGCCCGACCAGTCGGAGGAGTTGAAGGCGAAGGAGAAGACGGCCGACGACGCCTTCAAACTGGAACAGGAGCAGGACGAACTCCGCAAGAAGGTGCAGAAGGCCGAGAAGATCGAAGACCCGGCGAAGCGGGAGGAGGAGTTGAAGAACCTCGCCCGCCAGCAGGAGCAGTTGCAGCAGAAGGCCGAAGACCTGCTCGAACGGCTCACCCGCGACCGCCAGGACGCCGCCGCCGACAAGCTGCGGGAGTCCATTGAGGCGATGCAAGCGGCGAAAGACCAGTTGGAACAGGGCAAGGCGCCGAAGGAGCAGCAGGAGCAGGCGCTCGACCGGCTGAAGGACACCGTGGACAAGCTCGACCAGCAGAAGGAGAAGGAGGAGCAGAAGCTCGGCCGGGAGAAGCAGCGCGAAGTGGCCGAGCAGTTGAAGGCCCTCCGCGACCGGCTGCAAGCGGCGGACGACGAGGCCGCCCGCATTCAGGCGGAGGTGTTGAAGAAGAAGGAGTGGAGCCGGGCGCTCGAGAAGAGCCTCCGCGACCTGAGCGAGACCGCCACCGCCGTGAGCGACGAGTTGAAGCAGTTCACCGCCAAAGAGCTGGAGCCGCTGCCCGTGTACAAGCGGCTGGCGGAGCAGGCGGCCACGCTGACCGACGCCGCCGCCAAGCGGTTCGACGAACGGCTCGAACTGGTGAAGGACGCCGCCGACGACCCGTTCGACCCGGTGGCCGAAGCCGTTTCCGACGACCGCACCCGCCGTCCGCTGAAAACGGCCATCCGCAGGCTGACGCACATCGTCGATTCCTTGGGCGATGACCCGAAGAGGGGCGGGGGCGAACAGCCCAAGCCGATGGACCCGATGCCGCCGATGGACCCGATGGGCGGCGGCGGGATGGGGCCGGGGGGCGACCAGCCGAAGGGCATTCCCCCGCTCGCCCAACTGAAGGCGCTGCGCGGCATCCAGGCGGAGTTGAACACCCGCACCCGCGAGTTCGACACCGCCCACCCGGACAAGACGAAACTGTCCGACGCCGACCGCGAGGAACTGGAAGAACTCGAGCGGTCGCAACGCGAAGTGGCCGAACTGTTCGACCAGGTGAAGAAAGAGTTCGAGAAACTGAAGCCAGACACGGAGCCGAAGCAGCCATGAAACGACTCCTGCTCCTCCTCGGGCTGTTCGCCCCGACCAGCGCGTCGGCCGTCGGCATCGTGCCGCCGATTATCCGCGTGGACTCGGAGGAGGCGACCGCCGGCGACGACGACCCGCTCAAGACCATCGAGCGGATCACCAAGAACGCCCGCGCCGTCGGCGACCGCCTTCAGAACGATGACGCCGGCACCGACACCCAGAAGGTGCAAGACCAACTGCTGAAAGACATCGACTCGCTGCTGAAGCCGCCCCCGCCGATGGGAGGAGGAGGAGGTGGAGGGGGCGGCGGTGGTGGCAGTCCGCCCCCACCGATGAGTGGCGGCGGTGGAGGTGGAGGTGGTGGCAGCGACATGAACCCGATGGGCGGAGGTGGCGGCGGCGGATCGTCGAAGCGACCGCGGGGCGACCGCCCGGAAGGGCAGGGCGGGGCAGGGCAGAAGCCCGAGCCGATGGGGGCGGGCGGCACGAGCAAGCCGAACCCGACCGGCGGCGGCACGCCCGACCCGAAGCAACCGCCAATAGACGGCGGCACGGGTGGCACCGATGCGGGCGGTGGGGGCACGCCGGGCGGTGGGGGCACGCCGGGCGGGAGCGGCAAGCCGAAGCCCGAACTGCCGCTCGACGACCCGTTCACCCGCCGCGTGTGGGGGCACCTTCCCGAGAAGGTGCGGCAGCAGGCGATGCAGTCGTACCGCGAGCAGTTCATGCCCCGGTACTCGGAGATGTTGAAGCAGTACTATTCGACGCTGAACGAGAAACAGACCCCGAACCCGTCGAAGTGAATTCTGTAGCCGGCCTCCGTGAGGCCGGTCTGGTTTCGGCCTCATAGGGGCCGGCTACAGTTCAGAGGCTGAAATGGCATTCCTCTCGCGGCGTGCGTTCTTGCGGTCGTCGGCGGTGGCCGGCGCGGGGGCCGGCGTGGCGCTGCTCACCCACGCCGCCGACCTCGGCCCGAAGTCGTCCGACGACCTCGTGACGCCCGACACGCAGGCCGCCATCGACCACGGGCTGGCGCACCTGGCCACGCGGCTGCAGGGGCCGGACGGGTCGTTCAGCGACGGGCGGAACAACACCGGCAACACGGGCATCACGGCGCTGGCGGCGCTCGCCCTCATGTGCGGCGGGCACCACGCTGGCCGCGGGCGGTACGGGAAGGCGGTGGCGAAGGCGGCCGAGTACGTCATCAGCCGCGGGCGGGCGAACAAGACCACCGGCTACCTGGCCAACTCGGACACGCTGGACGGGCACACGGCCATGTACCAGCACGGGTTCGCGGCGCTGTTCCTGGCGGAAGTTCACGGCACGTTCCCCGACGCCGACCGCCGCACCCGCACCCGCGACATGCTCGAAAAGGCCGTCGCGCTCACCGTCAAGGCCCAAGCCCAAAACGGCGGCTGGCGGTACACCCCCACTCCGGGTCAGGACGACGTGTCGGTCACGGTCGCGCAACTGATGGCCCTGCGGGCGGCCAAGAACGCCGGCGTGTACGTCGATAAGGCGGTGGTTGATAAGGCGGTGGATTACATCAAGAAGTGCCGCCAACCCGACGGCGGGTACTCATACATCAAGGGTCAGAACGGCTCCCTCTTCCCGCGGTCGGCGGCGGCGGTCGTCGGCCTCTACAGCGCGGGCATCTACGACGGCGACTACATCGACAAGGGGTTGAGGTACATCAGCCAGTTCCGCCCGCGGGGCAACCGCCTCGGCCCGGCCGACATCCGCGGCGAGCACTACTACTACGGCCACTACTACGCCGCCCTCGCCATGTGGACGGCCGGCGGCAACTACTGGAACGACTGGTTCCCGGCCGTCCGCGCCGAACTGCTCCTCCGCCGCGAGCCGACGTCGAGCGTGTGGGACGACCGCATCTTCGGCACCGCCTACTCCACCGCCATGGCCTGCATCATCTTGCAGTTGCCGAACAACTACCTGCCCATCATGCAGAAGTGAAGTGGGGCAGAGGGGACGTGATCGCGAACGTGGCCATTGGACACGGCCGCGTGAAGCGCCATTCGGCGGAGTGGTGATCGAACGGGGTGGCACCGCAGCCGCGGAGCGGCGACCGATGTTAGCCAGGGGTGGAGTGAGCCGCAGGCGAGCGGAACCCCTGGA
>JANNVG010000670.1:0-2127 GCA_031414395.1 Fimbriiglobus sp. | reverse complement strand
GAAGACCGCCCGCGGAGCGGGCAGCGACTCTCAGGCCCGCCCCCCGCGACACCCAAGTGAGAGCCGCTCTAACACCAAGTTGGTCGGTGGTGTTCGGTCTGACCGGGACGAATGTGCCGAGGCGTCGATTTGTGTACAGATGTACTATTTGGTGCGAACGGGCGGTTGTCAAATCGCCCGGACGGAATTGTTGACACCTCCCGCCCCATCGGTTCTCATGTGTTCACGAGGTGAACGCATGACCCCCACCGCCCCGCCGCCCAAGCTGCTCGACCGCCTCCGCAACGCCTGCCGCGTGCGGCACTACAGCATCCGCACCGAAGACGCCTACCACGACTGGTGCCGCCGCTTCATCCTGTTCCACAACGTCCGCCACCCGAACGACATGGGGGCGGCCGAGATCAACGCCTTCCTCACCCACCTGGCCGTGGTGGGCAACGTCGCCGCGTCCACCCAGAACCAGGCCTTCAGCGCCATCCTCTTCCTGTACCGGCACGTCCTGGAGGCCGACCCCGGAGTCATCGCCGGCGTCGTCCGCGCCAGGCGCCCGAAGCGGCTGCCCGTCGTCCTCACCAAGCCGGAAGTGCGGCAAGTGCTCCGCGAACTCGACGGCCCCTACCGCCTCATGGCCCACCTGTTGTACGGCTCCGGCCTGCGGCTGCTCGAGTGCCTGCGCCTCCGCGTGAAGGACCTCGACTTCGCCCGCCGCGAGTTGACCGTGCGGGAGGGCAAGGGGGACAAGGACCGCATCACCATGCTGCCCGAATCCCTCGAACCCGACCTGCTCGACCACCTGGGTAAAGTCCGCCGGATTCACGAGAAAGATGTTGCGGCCGGGTTCGGGGCCGTGTACCTTCCTCATGCACTAGCGACGAAACTGCCGGGGGCGGCGACCGAGTGGAAGTGGCAGTACGTGTTCCCGTCGAGCCAATTGAGTGTGGACCCGCGGAGCGGGGCGAAGCGGCGGCACCACGCCCACGAGGGTTCGCTGGGGCGAGAGATCACGAAGGCGGTGGCGGCGGCGAAGATCGGCAAGCGGGCCACCAGCCACACCTTCCGACACAGCTTCGCCACCCACTTGTTGGAGGCGGGGTACGACATCCGCACGGTGCAGGAACTGCTGGGCCACGACGACGTGAGCACCACGATGATCGACACGCACGTGCTGAATAAGGGCGGCAAGGGCGTGAAAAGCCCGCTCGACGACTGACCGGGAGCGCCCGAGTCTTCGCCGCGACCAACGGGAGCGGGCGGTTGGGGCGCAAGTGTCGTTAGTGGGATGGGTGGCGCGGGATCGAGACGGCGGAAGTGACGCAACCGGTTGGCGGAAATGAACTTCGGCGGAGTGTTCCGCCGCACGACCGCGCCGGGATAGGGTGCGCACGCGCAACCTAATTACAAGTTCGGCGTTAAAGCCCCGAGCCGTCGGAGGCGTGGATGACGCGGGCCGACATCGTCGCGGACGTGACGGCCATGCTGCTGACACCCCGGCAGACGGCGGCGATGATCGCGTTGGCCGAGTTCCAGTCCGGGCTGGCAGTGGACCAGGTATGCCCCGACTGCGGCCGCGCGGTCGAGGTGGCCGGGCTGCCGGACGGGGCCGAACACCCGCGGGCGTGGGCCATCCGGTGCGGTTGTGGGGAGTCGAGCGCCCGCGGGTTGTAGCCCCAGACGCCGAACCAGGCGCTGCAGCAGACGGCAGGGGCCATCTTGGTTTCTGGGACTTCAAGCTCTCTGGGGCCCCTGCCGCTGCTGAGCTTGGTCGTTCGACTTCGATCACGCTGAAGCGTGAACTCCAACTCTGTCGCTCCCTCGCCTCCTCGCTGCCGGCCGTATCATGTCCCCCGTCCGCCACCGGACGGAGGCCGCCCGCCGATGACTGAATCGCCCACCGACGCACACGCCCTCGACCCGCCCGCCCCCGCCGGCGTGCCGGCGAGCGGTCGTCTTGTGAGTTAGCCCGACGCGCGAGCGAGGGGCCAGAGACTTGTCCGCGAAGTCTCCGACCCCTCGCTCGCGCATTGGGCGAACAGGGTGTGGGTCGATCCGATTTTCCATCTGGGGCGAACGGCGCGAAGTGAGTCCGCCGGTCCCACTGCACCCGGTCACTGCGTTCCCGGTTCCATC
>JANNVG010000669.1:0-2140 GCA_031414395.1 Fimbriiglobus sp. | reverse complement strand
GCGGGTGGCCGTCTCCCTGCTCAAGCGGGCGACGACCAAGGGGAGTATGCAGACCCGCCGCCTGATGGCCGCCTGGGACGACGACTTCCTGCTCCAGGTACTGAACGGAATGCCAGAGGCTCATAGTGCGTAAGCCCTACCGTACACCCTGAGCCGGGTTACGTCGAAGCACTCGCTTGTTACCTCGGCATCTGGATTGACCGAATTGCACAGCGAAGCTCCACGATGGGTGTGTGGGACACGACCCGCGAAACACTTCAGCATCCTTTTGGGATGCCCATCATCAACTTCTCGCAGGACTACCCGGAGGCCAACATTTTCTCCGGTTCCACAGGTGGAGCGAAGGGGCAGATCGATTGGATTCAGATGGTGATCGAACACGAAGCGTACGCATCCACCGAGTCAATCCAGGCCGTGATCGAACGGGAATCGTTGCCCTGTGGCGTGGCCGGCTACCAGCCGCGGGTGTTTCACGGTGACGCTGCCAACCTGCCTTTGCCTGCCGGGTCAGTGGATGACGTGGTGACTGATCCGCCGTACTTCGACGCCATCTCCTACGCCGACCTGTCGGACTACTTCTACGTCTGGCTGAAGCGGGCCGTGGGTGACATCTTCCCCGATGTGTTTTCTACCCCACTCACGCCGAAGGCAGAAGAGGCAACCGCTCTGCGGCACCGTCACAACGGCGACGAGGAAGCGACGAGAAACCACTTCACCCGCAAGCTGACCGAATCCTTCGCCGAAGCGCGCCGGGTCGCCAAACCGGGTGGCGTCGTTTCCATCATGTTCGCTCACCAGACAACTGAAGCGTGGACGGCGCTCATCAACGCCATCTTCGACGCCGGGCTGACGGTGACAGCCACCTACCCCATCGACACGGAGTTGGTGACTGCCCTGAAGTCGTTGCGGTCTTCGCTTGCCACGTCTATCACCGTCACCTGCCGCCCGCGACAGAAAGGCGCTGGGGCGCTGTTCAAGGATGTGAAACGGGAGATCGAACAGGTTGTTGCCGAGGCGGTGAAACGATTCTGGGGATATGGGTTTCGCGGGGCCGACCTCATCGTAGCCTGCTACGGCCCGGCGGTGGGAGCGTTCGGCAAATACGAATCGGTGGAGAAGCAGGGCCAGCCCATCACGGTGCCCGAACTGCTCGAACTGGTCCGTCAGGCTGCGATGAAAGCCATTGCCGGCGAGTTCACCGGCGACCACTTCTCCCGGCTCTATTACGCCTGGGCGAACCTCTACGGCGTTGGCGAAGAGTCGTGGGACGATGCCCGGCTGGTGATTCAGGTTGCGGGCAACCAGGAAGAAGCTCTCGAAATGGCCGAGAAGCAAGGGTTGTTCGTGGTGGACGGGCAAACTTGCCGTCTTGCCGTGCTGACGGATCGGGCCGAGCGTCCGCACCTGGGGAGCGAGAAGTCAGACCCGCTCATCGACCAACTTCACCGGGCGATGCTCTTCTGGCAGCAGGAGCGACGGCCGGAGTTGGTGGCGTATCTGCACCAGCACGAACTGGTCGATCACAACGGGTTCTGGCGGCTGGCACAGGCGCTGTTCGAGGTGCTGCCGCGGGACGGAGCCGACTGGAAACTGGTCAGCGACTTGCTGGGTGAACGTGAAGGGCTTCGCAAGGAGGTGAGGCGGCAGGAGGCGGCGAGCGCCGGGATTTTCGCCGGCGTCGAAGAGTGACCCTTCGGCCGGAAGTAGAACTGTGGTGTCCCACCCGTGAGGTTCGCCCGTGCTCAAAGCCCTCCCGCAGTGGTTCGCGGTCGCGTTGCCACATTCGGACATCCGCGACGGGCGGCTCGACGAGTCTGTGTTCGCGGCCAACATCTGGGCGGTGAAACAGAACGAAGCTCCGACGACGTACCTCGACCCGGAACAGTTCTTCAGCAAGACGTACCTCACCTCCGGACTGGCGAAGGTGCTGAAGAAGGCGGGGCAGGCGCTGTGTGGGGTAGCAGAGTCTGGCGACCGTATCGTGAGTCTTCAGACGGCCTTCGGCGGCGGGAAGACGCACACGCAGGTGGCGCTATGGCACTTAGCACTACAGCGCAGCTTCAGATGACGCATCTATGCGGCCGTTTCTTGTGGGATCGCGTCGCCTGCTCGTTCCGCCGCTGGTGGTAGCGGATGACCT
>JANNVG010000668.1:0-6000 GCA_031414395.1 Fimbriiglobus sp. | reverse complement strand
TCCGACTCTCGGCGAGAGTCGGCCACCCGTGACACATCACCGCACCCGCACCTTGAACACGGCCACCCCGCCGGCGTTCGGCGGGATGGGGCCGGGGATGTCGAAGCGAATGAGCTTCGCCCCGGCCTCGTTGTCCGAAGTCGTCACCGTCGAGCGGCGGTCGGACATGGCCGAGCCGGGCACGTACTCCAGCCGCCCGCTCAGGCTGTCGCTCACCACCAGGTCGCGGATCTCCTGGCGGGTGTTGTTGGCGTACTTCAGCGTGACGGTGATCTCGTCCCCGCTCTGGTACGGGCCGGGCGGGTCCACGCTCTTCGTCAGCGCCAGCCGGTTGCTCAGGCTGATCTCGTCCAGTTGCACCACCGCCGCCACTTCCGCCGCGCCTTGCGTGCTGGCGAACGCCTTCAGCCCGCGGGTGCTCACCACCTCTTGCAGCACCACGTACTGCTGCATCGCCCCCGGCCGCACGCGGGCGGTCAGGCCGAGCGTCCGCTCGCGGCCGACCAACTCTTCCGCGTGAATCCGCTGCACGAACACGTTCGGGTGGACCGTCTGCTTCAGTTCGGCCGCGGAGAAGGCGGCGCTCACCGCCGCGGCCGTGTTCTCGGATCGCCGGGCCACGAACCGCGGGGCGCACAGGCAGACCACGTTCGACACCACAGCCTCCCGCTTGCTGCCGCGGGTGAACTCCATGGCCGCGTCGGTCACGCCCAGGTTGCCGAGAATCCCGCCGGGGCCGATGCCGATCCGCGGGCCGCGGTCGCCGCCGTTCGGGAAGCACTCGTCGCCGCTCACCTTCGGCCCCAGGATGGGGTCGTACAGGGGCACGGCGGTGCAGTCCAGCAGCGGGGGTACGTTCGGCCGGCCGAGGGCGGTCTCGCCCGGCAGCAGCGTGGTGCCGTCGAGGTACGCTTCGCCCAACTCTTGCTTGGTCGGCACCCGCCCGCCGACCCGCAGCACGGCCACCACCCGCCCGCCCTCGCGGGCCAGGTCGAGTGCTTCGCGCTCGTTGTCGGCGGAGATCTCCAGCGGGTCGTTCGCCTTCTGCTCCAGCGGCAGCGCCTTCTCCGGGTTCTCCAGGTAGATCACTTTGGAGATGATGCCGCCGCCGAGCGCGACTTTCACGTCCGATTTGTTCACGCCGACGACGGCCGGGTACTCCATGTACTTCATGCCCGGTCGCGGGACGATGCTGCCGCGCACCTCCAGTGTGCCGCCCACGCTCTCGGCCGGGTTCGCCGGGTTGACGAACTTCAGCCGGTACACGTAGCCGGGGCGGAAGCCGAACACCGCCCCGCTGTCGTACCCCCGCTCGGTGCCCTCGACGGCCACCGCGTACCCGTCGGCCAGGACCGGCTTGACGGCCAGCAGCGGGGCGGGCGGGCCGGCCGGCGGGCAGAGGTCGCGTGACGCTTTCGGCACCGACATCAGGTGCGGCGGCACGACGAACCCCGGCCCCGGCCCGCACGGGAGCGGGGAGGAGGGCGACACCGTCACCGTGCCGACGGGCGTCGGGCAGGCGTTGCACCCGGCCGGCGGTTGGCCGAGGGCCAGCGGGAGGAGCAGTCCGAGCGTCGGGTTCATCCGTGAATCCCCAGGAGTCCGTGTTTCGTAGGCCGCGTATCACCCCCCACCCGCCGGCGTCGCTCCGCTCCGCTCGGCGACCTCCCCCACAAGGGGGGAGGTGGGGTGGCTGGTTCAACGGCCGTAGCGGACACATCCGCAACACCCACCTCCCCCCTTGTGGGGGAGGTCGTCGGACCCGAAGGGTCCGGCGGGTGGGGGGTGTTCTGACTGCCACCACGACACCCGACACACACGAGTCGGTCGGGTTACAACAAATCGGGTTCCGGGTTCTCAGGTGGCACACCCCAGAACACGGAACCCGACTCTGGTCACTGGCCACTGGTCACCGACTACTGCTCGTCACTTCTTCGGCGTCGGCAGGCTGATCGGCGGCAGGTCGGCCGGCACGTTCCGCACCGGCTTGGCGGAGGTGTCCAGCTTCAAGTCGGGCATCTTCACCGGCGGGATCGGGCTGCTGCTGAGCGACGTGCCCGGCGACATCCGCGGCGGGGCCATCATGCCGCCGCCGCCCATGCCGGGGGGCGGGCCCATCATGCCGCCGCCGAAGCCGGCCGGCGAGTCGAGGGCCGGGCTGTTCGGGTTTTCCAGGTTGGCGTTGCCGAGGCGGATGACGGCCAGGATGGTGCCCCGGCGGGTGGCTTCGGCCACCGGGTCGGCGCCCGGTTCGAGGCGGGTGGACACGATCTCTTCGGCCGCCGCGATGTCTTGGAACGCGCTGCTCGGCAGGTAGATCACCTTCACCACCATGTTCCCGTTCTTCACCTGGTCGAAGTCCTCGTCGGTGAAGCCGACCGGCACCGTGCCGTGCGCCAGGAAGGTGATCGTCTCCTTCGTCGCCGGGTACACTTCCAGCGTCGGGTAGTACACCACGTCCGGGCGGTTCGGGATGCTGCTCAGCCGCAGGCGGTAGATGTTCCCCTGGCCGAAGTTGTAGTGCTGCGGCACCGACAGGGCGTCGGCGAACCCGCCGGCCGTCTGGAACCCCACCCGCATCTTGGACGTGCTGGGGGTGCTCACGAAGTTGACGCTGGTGCGGCCGTTGGCGTACATGCCGCCGGCCCCGCCGCCCAGCCCGGTGGCCGCGCCCGGCACCAGGGCCGTCGCCCCCCACGGCCCCATCCCCGGCGACGGCAGAATGCCCCCGTGCCCGAGCGCCCGACCCAGGCCGGACTCCGTCGGCCCGAACGTGTGCGGGTCGAGGCCTGGCCCGCCGCCGGGCGGCATGGCCGGCCCGTGCCCGTGCCCGAAGTTCACCTGGCGGACGTTCTGGTCGCCCGCGGTCATCTTGCTCACGCCGTAGGCGTTCGCCTGGATGACGGTCGGGTCGGGGCGACTGCCGACCGGCTTCAGGCCGGTGCCCGGAGTGGCCCCCCGCGTCTCGGCGGGGTAGGCGGTGGTCGCCGGCTTGGTGCCGGGGGTGGCGGTCATGCACCCGCCCACACCGGCCACCAGCACGAAGGCGGCGGCTGCTCGTTTCATGGTTCCCCCAGCGGCCCGAAAGCCGCCCCCCGTGTTCTGGCCCGAGGCGGTGGACGAGCCACCCGCTACGGTCGATGGTCCGCGTAGTGTCGCGTCGTAATTCAAATCGACCGCCACGCGGCCGGACTTTGGGGAAATTCGGAACAGTCGGCACAAGCGGGAGAAACCGTGCGGCCGTCATCCGCTGTTCAACCCCAACGGGGTTGTTCTCACAGCCCAGGGTTGAGGCGCGAAGCACCGACACCCTGGGTCCCACGCCACGAATGCCCCCGACCCCAACGGGGTCGTTCAATCGGCGGTGAACGACCCCGTTGGGATCGGGGAGGTGGTGGGCTGCGTTCCCAGGGTGTCGGTGCTTTGCACCTCAACCCTGGGCTGCGAGAACGACGCCGTTGGCGTCGGAGGCTGCACCCCAGCCGCGATTCCACCCATTCCCGGAACGCGCACCCGTTACCCCGCCGTTACACCCACACCCCCGCGCCACTCGTTAGAATCGGCGGGGGGCGACGTTCTGTCGTCCCGTCGCACGCTCCGGAGACCTCTCATGCGCTCCCTGTTCCGCCTGTCCGCCGCCGCCGTGGTGCTCCTCGCCACCGCCGCCGTCTGCCCCGCCGCCCCCGTCCCCCAACTCTCCAAGCCGGTCGACCTGGTCATCTGCCTCGACTGCTCCGGCAGCATGAACGGCCTGCTCGACTCCGCCCGCCTGAAAATGTGGGACGTGGTGAACGAACTGGCCAAGATCAAGCCGACCCCCGTGCTGCGGGTGGCCGTGTACAGCTACGGCGGGAACGGCGGCGACTACACCGCCGCCAGCGGGTACATCCGCAAGGAGATCGACCTGACGACCGACCTGGACGCCGTGTACGAGAAGCTGACCGCCCTGAAGATCAGCGGCAGCACGGAGTACGCCACCACCGTCAGCAAGCGGGCCATCGACGACCAGAAGTGGAGCGACGACAAGGGCGCGCTGAAGTTGGTGTTCGTGTGCGGGAACGAGGAGGCCGACCAGGACAAGAGCGTGAGCTACGCCGACCTGGGCAAACTGGCGAAGGCCAAAGGCGTGATCGTGAACGCCATCTACTGCGGGTCGAACACCGACGGCATCGCGCCGGGCTGGCAGTCGCTGGCCGAACTGGGCGGCGGCAAGTTCGCCAACATCGACCAGAACAAGGCCAGCCAGCAGGTGATCGCCACCCCGTTCGACAAAGACCTGGCCGAGCTGAGCGGCAAGCTGAACACCACCTACGTGGCTTACGGGAAGGAGGGTGACAAGAAGAAAGAGAACCAGGCGGTGCAGGACACCAACGCGGCGAAGGCGGCCCCCGGCGCCGGCGGGGTGGCGAACGCCGCCTCGCGGGCCGAGGCCAAAGGCGGCGGGCAGTACCGCAACGACGCCTGGGACCTGCTCGACCGCATGAAGAACGACCCCAAGTTCGACATCAAGACGCTGAAGGACGACGAACTGTGCGACGAGATGAAGAAGCTGAAGCCGGAAGAGCGTGAGGGCTACCTGAAGAAGAAGGCGGAGGAGCGGGCGGAGATTCAGAAGAAGATCGCCGACCTGTCGACCAAGCGGGTTAAGCACATCGACGAGGAGCGGAAGAAGGACCCGAAGTCGACCGGCGAGAAGGCCCTCGACGACGCCCTGAAGGCGACCATCCGCACCCAGGCGAAGGACAAGGGGTTCGAAGTCGAAGAGAAGAAGGACGAGCCGAAGAAGTGAGTGAACGAGCCGCGACCGCCAGGGAGCGGGGAGTAAGACAGAAGAGCTAACCACAGAGGCACAGAGGCACAGAGAAGACCGAAGCCGGTCGAAAGACACAGACCTGTTTCTTGCCTTCTCTGTGTCTCTGTGCCTCTGTGGTTAGCTCTTCTGCTGGGTGCCCTTCATTCCACACTCCGCGTTCCGCACTCCGCATTCGAGAAATCCGTCAAACTCCCCCCGCCCGAGCGTCGTCTTGTGTAACAGGCGGATTCCCCTTCCTCCAACAGGGGCGGATTGACATGAAGGCCCGCATCGTCGTGGTGGAAGACGAACCGGCCATCCGCCGCGGGGTGGCCGACGCCCTGCGGCTGACCGGGTACGAGGTGGCCGAGGCGGGCGACGGCTCCGTCGGGCTGAGGGAAGCGCAGTCCGGCGGGGTCGATCTGGTGCTGCTCGACCTGATGCTGCCGAAGCTCGACGGCTTTCAAGTGCTGGCCGAACTGCGGCGAGTCTGCCCCACCCGCCCGGTCATCATCCTGACCGCCCGCGGGGGCGAGGAGGACCGCGTCCGCGGGCTGAAGATGGGGGCCGACGACTACGTCGTCAAGCCGTTCTCCGCCCGCGAGCTGGTCGCCCGTGTGGAAGCCGTCCTCCGCCGGACGCTCCGCCCGGCCGACGACGTGAACCTGGTCACGCTCGGCCGTGCCCGCATCGACATCGCCCGCCGCGAGATCAAGTGGTCCGAACTGGAGCGGGGCGACCTGTCCGAGACGGAAGCGGCGGTGCTCAAGTACCTGGTGGCCAACCGCGAGCGGGCGGTGTCCCGCGACGAACTGCTCGGCCGCGTGTGGGGCATCGGCACGGCCGGCCTGGAAACGCGGGCTGTGGACATGCACGTCGCCCGCCTGCGGGCCAAGCTGAAAGACCCGTCGGGCAAGGACACCCCGGAGGCGATCGTGACGGTGCGGGCGCACGGGTACATGGCCGGCCCCGGCCTGCGGGTGCCCGAGAAGGTCAAATAAAGCAGGATTCACCGCCGAGGGCACATGAGGGCACGAGAGAGAAGCAGGGGAGTAGAAACGATCTCACGCAGAGCCGCAAAGACGCAGAGAGTACGAGGGTGGGAGTGAAGACGGCCTTCGAACAATGTCTTCTGTTTTCTCTGCGTCTCTGCGGCTCTGCGTGAGACGCTTTGCTCCTTTCTCTCGTGCCCTCTTGTGCCCTCGGCG
>JANNVG010000667.1:0-1551 GCA_031414395.1 Fimbriiglobus sp. | reverse complement strand
GCGAGGCGCTCCGTCAGACCCACCCTACGAAACGGCCACCTCCGCCTTCGCCGCATCCAGCCATGCCGCATCCAAGCCCAGATCGTTCAGCAACAGCCGGCTCGTGATCCGCGCGCTCTCGTAGATCACCGGCAACCCGCTGCCGGGGTGGGTGCCGCCGCCCACCAGGTACACGCCGGGCAGTTCGTCGAAGCGGTTGCGAGGCCGCAGGTGCAGCATTTGCCCCAGGTTGTGGGCCAGGTTGAACGTCGCCCCCTTGAAGATGTGGTGGTCGAACTGCCAGTTCGCCGGCGTCAGCACCTTCTCGTACTTCACCCGCCGCTCGATGTCATCCACGCCCAACTTCTTCAACTGCTCCAACACCTTCGCCCGGAACGCCGGCGTCTCCTTCGCCCAATCGACGTTGCCGTGCTGGTGCGTCACGGGGGCGAGCACGTACAGCGTGTGCTTCCCCTTCGGGGCCATCCCCGGATCGGTCACGCACGCGTTCTGCACGTACACGCTCGGGTCGGCACTCAGACGGTGGCCCTTCTCGATGTCGTCCAAGTTGCCGAGGTAGTCTTCACTGGTGTAGATGGTGTGGTGCGGCAACTCGGGGGCCGGGCCGTCCATGCCGAGGTACATCATAAACGTGCTGCACGAGAACCGCTTCTTGGCGATCTTCGCGTCGGTCCACTGCTTCCGCAGGCGGTTGGGCACCAGTTTGGTCATGGCGTGGGCGAAGTCGGCGTTGATGACCAGCGCATCGCCACGGTACTCGCCCGCCGCCGTCTTCACCCCCACCGCCCTCTTGCCCTCGAACAGCACTTCGGTGACTTCCTCGCCGAGGCGGAACTCGACGCCCATGTCGTCGGCCAGCTCGCCCATGCGGTCGCTCACCGCCGCACACCCGCCGGTCGGGTGCCACACGCCGAAGTCGTACTCCAGGTAGCTCAGGATGCTGAACAGGCTCGGGCAGTTGAACGGCGACATGCCCAGGTACTTGCTCTGGAACGTGAACGCCAGCCGCACGCGGGGGTCGGAGAAGTACCGCTTCAGCTCGTCGTCCACGCTCGCCCACGGCCGAAGCAGCGGCAACAACTTCAACATCTCCACCGAGACGAGATCGGTCCACTTCTGGAACGGGCTTTCGAGTGCCGGGCGGAACTTCTCCAGCTTGTGCCGGTTGTCGAGGATGAACCGCTTCACGTTGCCGCCGTCGGCCGCGTTCAGCTTCGCCACCCGCTCGGCCATCACGTCCAGGTTCGGGGTGCAGTCGATTTGCCCGCCGGTGGTGCCGAACATCACCCGGTATTGCGGGTCGAGGCGGGTCATCGGCACATCGGCCCACAGGTCGCGGCCGACGGCGGCGAAGATGCGTTCGAGCACCCGCGGGTAGAGGAAGAAGGTCGGGCCGAGGTCGAAGCGGAAGCCGTCCGCCTGGATCGCCGAGGTCCGCCCGCCGACGTGCGGGAGGCGTTCGACCACCGTCACTTTCACACCGGCGTGGGCGAGCAGCATGGCGGCAGCCAACCCGCCGGGGCCGGCGCCGACAATGACAACAGACGGGCG
>JANNVG010000666.1:0-8985 GCA_031414395.1 Fimbriiglobus sp. | reverse complement strand
TGTCGCCACTCGTCGAAGTACCGCCAGACGGTGGACTTGGGCGGGAAGTCCTTGGGCAAGTACCGCCACTGGCACCCCGTCCGCAGGACGTAGAAGACGGCATCGACGACCTCCCGTAGGTCGGTCGTGCGGGGCCGCCCCCCGGGGTACACCGGGATGTGCGGCTGGATCAAAACCCACTGCACGTCGGTCACATCACTCGGGTAGGATTGAGTTCTCATGGGCTATTTTACGCCCCCGACCACCCCTTGTGGGACAGTCACTGAGAGTTCTGAAGACAAGTACAGGGGCGGAATTCGCAAGCGATTCCGGCCGGTTGGGTGGTCGTTTCCTGTGTCATTTCCCGGTCGTCCCTGTTTCGTTTCCCGGCACTTCCCTGTGTCGTTTCCCGGTCGGGTCTGTCTCGTTTCCCGGTGCCGCGCCGTGCCCGCGACTCCGAGCTTCAACCCGGTTAAACCTCGCCGAGCTTGGCACCCCCTCCCGCCGGCACGCAATCCCCAAACCCGGCCGGCCGCAACCGGCCGGCCGGCTGGCATGACGGCAGGACAGCATTCCACCGGCTCGCACCGGCTGTCACTTATCAATTCGTGATCACCCCCGGTCGGCCGGTATCGTCGCCCGCCCGGACGTGGCAGCAATGAGCCGTCAGCAGCGGTGACGCTGCGGCTGTCCAAAACGTGGAGCGTTACGGACGGTCATCGAGTGGACCGGCCCGCCCGGGACGCCACCTCACCAGTGGCCGAAAGGGCGCGACCTCACCAGTCGCCTCGGGTGCCGGGTCCGTAGCGCCGGATACGCGGAGACGTGTTCGTCCGGTGCGACGGGGGCTCGCCGACTTAATCCCCTGGGACCGCAGCTGCCTCCGTACGGCAGGCGGTCTCCAGGCGGGGAATCCCGGCGTTCGACCCGATGGTGAAAGTGAAACAGGGCGACAGGGACCGACCAGCGCGAGCTGGCCGTGTCGAACGAAGCGGGTGCGGCTGGCGTCGAGCCGGCCTAATCCCGCCGTCGGGGGTTCGGGCCACAGCCATCTGGGATGGCAACTCGGGTGAGAGTCCCGTCAGGTCCGTTCAACCACGCCGGCGTGGGGAGTTCCCGTCCTAGTGACAGGCGGGACCGGGGGCGACCACCCCCGGGGACTTCCGGCAAATCCGGGAGCCGCGAACAGCTCAACCACGAAAGGCCCGCAAGGGCTTGCCGGTCAGTTCCGTCCGGAGACGCGCGGCCGAACCGCGAAAAGGCCGAGGTGGGCGGGTAGGGGGACGCTTCTGTATTCGTGCCCCCGAAATCGGTCGCTCGCGCGACCGCAAACGGTGAGAGCGGGGGAACCCGCACTCACACCCCTCGGCCCTGGGGATTCACCCCTAGCGACGTGACCGGCGGAAGGACGTTCGACACTAACCTGGGAAGGCGCTCGGCGGCCGGGGGCGGTCCCCCCGGTGCCCGGACTGGTCTCCGGGTGCTTGAAATGCCGAGGGCCGGGAGCGGGGGGCGAGTAGGAGCCGGCGGGAGCCGGGCGGCGGGGTGGCAAGGCAGTCCCCGCGCCGTTGGTGCGTTCCGGGTGGTGCCAGGCGCGAGACCACGACGAAAGCCCTGACGGACATTTTCCTCTCGATGACGGTCGGGCACGAGGCCCATCCCCTGGCGGGGACGTATCGGCGGCCAGTGCGGACTCCACCGGGAGGTGGGGTGCTCAATGGCGGCGGGCGGACGGCGGACGCTCGGGCTTTGTCCGAGGTCCGCCGCAGGTTCTGCCGCCGCAACCGCCAGTAATGGGCAACCGCAACCGTGAATACAGCGGTGCGGTGGTCCGGAACTGGTGCGAAGCGACGTCGAAGGTTTCTGTCACGGGACCGGCTTCCGGTGGTGTGCCGCAAACACCACCCCTCTTTCAGCAGTCGGGGGGCGGTATGTATCGGTGTGAGGCGGGCTCGCTCGCCGGGTTCATCCAGCAACTCGCGTCGCGGTACGTGGCGAGCGGGTACGTCTTCTACGTCGTCGGCCGGGTGCCGGCCGGCAAGGACCCGCAGCGGGTGGACGCCAAGTTGATCGCCCGGTACGGCGTGGACTGTTCCAAGTTCGTCCGCGCCCGCCGCAAGCGGGCGGGGCGGGCGAACGTGCATTACCTCCGCTACCGGGACGTGTTCGTGCTGCTCGCCACCCACGGCGAACACCTGTTCTTCGAGGGGGAGGCGGGTCAGATCCGGGACGCCCGGCGGGAGCCGCTCAAGGTCGAGGGGTATTCGATCGCCGCCCGTGGCGGCCGGGTCAGCGTTCGCGTCGAACGCGACGAGTATCGCGGCCTGCGGGCGTACTTCGCGGACGCCGCCGTGCGGCGGTCGGCGGGCGTGCTCGCCGACGAACTCGGCTCCCTCCCGTACGAGCCGTACGCCCCGGTCCGCCGGCAGATGCTCGGCCTGCTCGGGCTGGTCAACCGGGCGCGGAAGGCGAGCGGCCTGGAGGAGGTGCCGCTCGCCTGCCTCCGCCTCCGGCGGCGCATCGGGCCGGTGTTCGCCCCGCTCCCCCGTGCGGGGGGAGCGGGGCGTGAGCCTCAAGACCGCTGACCAACCCCCGGCGGCTTGGACTGCGGCTCGACCGGCTCGAGCACCAGGCACACGTCGTGCAACCGGGGGATGAACGCGGTCGAGTACGGCTTGCGGGACGAGGTCGCCCCGTGCCCGAAGCGGATGATTTCCGGGGCGGCGAGCCAGAACCCCTCCCGCGCGGCGGCGCTCATCAGGCGGAACGGCAGGCCGAGGTAACGACCGTCGTGCTTGCCGTCGCCGATGAGTACGGCGAGCTTCCCGCCCCGGTTGAGTGCCCGGCGGCAATTCCTGAACACCGCCCGCATCTGTTGAACGAACTCCTGCACATTCCCCGCGCTCGACAGGCACCGCCCGTCGCCGGGGTTGTAGCGGACCATCTGCCAGTAGGGCGGGTGGGTCCAGATGAAGTCGAACGCGCCGAGCGTGGCGAACGCGGCGGGGTCGGTCGCGTCGAACCCGGTCTTCAGGTCCCGCCCGACGTATGACACCCCCAACTCTCGACACACGTCCCGGCAGGTGCCGCCCCCCTCCATCGGGTCGAGCACGCGGCGGGGCTGGTAGAAGCGGAGCAGGTCGCGGACGAGTAGGCCGGAGCAGTTCCCGCGGTAGCCCGCGTCCCCGTACTCCCCGCGGCCGGGCGTGCCGTGGATGCTGGTCAGCCACGGCACCGGGCTGGCGGTGACGGGCGCCTCGGGCAGGGGGACGGTGTTCGGTCGGGGCGGCGTTTCTCGATGGGGTTCTTTGATTCGGTCGGTCATAACTCCTCGTGAGGAAAAAGGCCGGCCGGGCTGCACCCGACCGGCGTATTGCGTCAGTCGGTCTCAGGCGGCTTGAGTGTGCTCGGCGCTGCTCGCCGCGGTCAGCCAGTCCACCGCCTTCTGGGCGTGGGAGGCAGCGGTGAACACGGCCCGCTTGTCCTGCTTGAGGACTTTCAGCCACGAGGCGAGGTAGGCGGCGTGGTCGGGCCGCGGGTCGTTGGAGAGGCCGAGGGAGGAGCAGAGGAAGGCCGCTCCCAGCTCGGCCACGAGTTCCTCCATCGCGTAGGCGTCCGAGCCGAAGCGGGTGGACAAATCGCGGTTGAGCCGTTGTTCTGCCCCGGTCCAGTGGGTCATCTCGTGCCCGAGGACCGAGTAGTACCCGGCCGGCTCCCGGAACGCCGAGAACGGCGGCATGCAGACGGCATCCTCACACGGGTCGTAACAAGCGACATCGACTCCCGTCCGCACGTCGGCACCGATGCCGGCGAAGAACGCCTCGGCCTTGGCCACCCGCTCGCCCTCCGAAAGTGAGCCCGTCACGAGCGGGTAATACCCGTCCACTTGGGCGGCGTTGAACACCGAGTAGCCGGTGGCGAACATGCCGCCGGCGGATTTGTCCGCGTGCTCTTCCTCCTGCCGCTTGCGGTCGGATTCCTTCCACAACACGACCGGGGTGGACTTCTCCCCCTTCCGCACCTGCGCCCCGAGCTGCTGCCACTGGCCGTAGGTGGCCCAAGCCCCGGAGCGATAGCCTCGGGCTTCGGCCGTCACCCACAGCACGAGCACGTTCACCCCGCGATACCCCGACTTGCTGACGACGTTCTGCGGGCGGAAGTGCGGGCTCCCGGTGACGTGCCACGGCAGGCGGAACGCGCCGGCCCCGGCCTCAATGGCTTCCACGATGTGTCGGGTGATGCGGTCGAAGATGTCGGACTTCACTGTTTCCATGGTGCTGGTCTCCTCGTTAGTTTGCGGATGCAGCCGCTGCTGCATCCGGCTAGGCCGCGCCGATGAGCGTCCCTCCGGGACGTGAGCACGGGGGTGAGCCGGTCCAGGACGGAGCCGGGGGAGGGGGATCACCCGGCCTGCACGGAGCGAAGCGGAGGAAGGCCGGGGACACCCCCGGCGGAGCCGAAGGGCATCCTGGACGGGCGAGGGGGTTCACCCCCTTGAGCCGCTCCCCGCAGGGGAGACATGACCGACGAGCGGAGCGAGGACCGCGCCCGCGTTAGGGATGTGAAGGGTGCGGAGCAGTCCGCGGAGCGGACCGAGCGACAGCGGAGCCCGCAGCAGCCCGGGCCGGAGGGCGAAGCCCGGAGGTAACGCCATGCTCCTCCCTCCCTCGGACCTCCGCTTGCTGGCCCTTCCCCCGCGCTGGTAGCCTTTGGCATGGCCACCCCGAAGAAGACCCCGAAGACGAAACCCAAGACGCTCGTGCCGGCCACCGACGCGGCCCTCCTCACCGACGTGCGGCAACTCATCGCCGACGCGCGGGAGGTGACGGCCACGGCGGTGAACTCCGCCCTGGTGCTCCTGTACTGGCAGGTCGGACACCGCGTCCGCACCGAGGTGCTGGGCAGCAAGCGGGCTGACTACGGGGAGCAGATAGTGCCGACACTGTCGACACAATTGGAATCCGATTTCGGGGACGGGTTCGGGGTGCGGAACCTGTTCCGCATGATCCGGTTCGCCGAGGTGTTCCCCGACCGCGAGGTGGTGCTCGCCCTGGCCCAGCGGCTCGGCTGGAGCCACTTCATCGAGGTCATCGCGGTGAAGGACGAGCTGAAGCGGGAGTTCTACGCCGAGATGTGCCGGGTCGAGCGGTGGAGCGTTCGGACCCTGCGGGACAAGATCGGCGGCATGCTGTTCGAGCGGACGGCGCTGTCGAAGAAGCCGAAGAAGCTGGCCGAGCAGGAGTTGGCCAAGCTCCGCGAGACGGACCAACTCACCCCCGACCTGGTGTTCCGCGACCCGTACCTGCTGAACTTCCTCGGCCTCAAGGACACCTACAGCGAGAAGGATCTGGAGAACGCCATCCTGCGGGAGCTGGAGGGGTTCCTGCTCGAACTGGGGGCCGGGTTCACGTTCGTCGCCCGGCAGAAACGAATCGTCATCGACGACAAGGACTTCTACATCGACCTGTTGTTCTACCACCGCAAGTTACGGCGGCTGGTCGCCATCGACCTGAAGCTGGCGGCGTTTCAGGCGGCGGACAAGGGGCAGATGGAGTTGTACCTGCGGTGGCTGGAGAAGCACGAGACGGAGGCGGGGGAGGAGAGTCCGATCGGCCTGATCCTGTGCGAGGACATGGGGGCAGAGCAGGTGGAGCTGTTGCAACTGAACCAGGGGGGCATCCGGGTGGCGAGTTACCTGACCGAGCTGCCGCCGAAGGCGGTGCTCGAGAAGAGACTTAGGGCCGCGGCAGAACTGGCCCGCAAGCGACTCGGGCAGAGACCCCAAGAGTAGCGGCAAGCGTTGCTGCCGCTACTCGGTTAGGGCACCGCGGTCGAGGTGACCGGAGCACCCAACGCAGGGTATACTGAGCAATGTCACGAACCCCAAGTCGAAAGCCCAGCACGCTGCGGCTGAGGGAGTGGTGTCGCTCCCCGTGAAGTAGGAAACGCATGCCCGTGCCGATTGCAGCGATGCAGCCTGAATACTCGGGTTCGACTGGGTAGGTTCATTAAGACCCATGATCGACGCCCGCGACTATCTGATGAATGTCGGAAATCTCAAGGGCTTGATGAACGACCTCGCGGGGCGGCCAACCGCTGGAACAAGACTACGCCCAAGCCCGAGAGGTGCTGGTCACCTCTCCGATTCGCAACGCGCTCCCAACGTGGTTCTGACCTGCCACACCCTCCAGGAATGGTGGCAGTTCATCAAGGGGAAGTACCCGACTTACAAGGAGCGGACGGAATTCCTACAGACGGAATTCGCGCCCCTACTGGCTTCGCTGGAGCAGAATCTGGTGCCAACTTCCACGCCTCGCCCCTCCGCACCACCGAGACCGGACGTCGTCCTGGTGACGGTTAACGAACACGAGACGAAAGCAGTTCACAACGCCTTCAGCGCCGCGAATGGTACTGAGGCAAAGCCGGTGGCCCTCGGGGGACGATCCTACCACGACCTCGGAAAGATCGGGGAGACCACGGTCTACCACGCCATTTCGGAGATGGGATCAGGCGGGTCGGGCGCGATGCAGCAAACGGTCGAGAAGGCGATCAGCCACCTCGAACCCGGAGCGGTCATCGCGGTTGGTATCGCATTCGGCGTGAGTGAAAAAGATCAGCAGATCGGCGACGTTCTCGTGTCGAAGTTGTTGTGGCTTTACGAGCAGCAGCGGGTCGGCAAGAAGGGGAAGATCACTGCCCGTGGAGCCACTCCGGATGCCTCGCCGAGGTTGATGAGCCACTTCCGCAGCTTCCAGCAGATCAAGTGGGCGGGGGCGAAGGTCAGGTTCGGCGTTGTGCTGAGTGGTGAGAAGCTGATCGACAACATCGATTTCCGCGACTCGCTCGTGAAGCTCGAATTGGAGGCGATAGGCGGTGAGATGGAGGGAGCCGGGCTGTACGTCTCCAGCTACGACCGCAAGGTGGACTGGATCGTCATCAAGGCGATCTGCGACTGGGCCGACGGGAACAAGGGCGTCGAAAAAGAGGAACGTCAGAACCTGGCCGCGAAGAATGCGGCTGAGTTCGTGGTCAATTCGCTGAAATACGCACCCCTTCCGCACCCGAACGGGGGGGGCATCCTACCGCCCTTAGAAGGCCCGTCGCAAGACACCGTGCCGGGAGCGGCGGGCCTTCTAAACCTGGCACAACAGGTGGCAACCGATAGCAACAGCCTGTCGGACGAGGTCGTCGAGCGCGTAACGGGGGAGTTCATCCCTGCCCAGCGGGATCGCCTCCGACGGGTTCGCGTTCTTGATCTCGGGCGGCCGATCGACCTAGCCAGCGGCTACGTCGAGGTGAACGTCGCCCCGTTCCGAGGGGCGGTCATCAGCCCAGAGGACATCAGGCCGCAGATCGAGAAGGGGGTTCACCCTTCTGAAATTGAGCGGCTGCAAGGCGGGGAACGCCAACTAGTTTCCCTGTCAAAGGCAGTCGAATCGGTCCGGCTTGCTGTACTCGTCGGCGATCCAGGCGCAGGGAAGAGTACGCAACTCCGCCATTTGTGTCTGAAGCCCAATCCGACCGAGCATGGTCTCGTCCCGGTTTTCGTTGCGGTTCGTGACCTCTCTGCCTACGACGGCGATTTGATCCGAGCCGTGGGGGCACTACTCTACCGGGCCACCACCGAACCAAGCGAGGCACGACGTCTCACTCAGGCGGTTGCGCAGGGCGGTCGGTTGCTGCTTTGCCTCGATGGATTGGACGAGCTGGACGAAGCCAATCCCGCCGAAGCGCGTTCGATGCTGCGCCGCATCCGAGTCCAGATTGATGAGCTGTTGGCCGCCCATCAGGACAATCGTGTGGTCGTGTCGGTGCGTCGCGAGTCGATGGCGACCTGCCAGCCCGAGCTGCCGGCGGACTATCAGACCCACGAAGTGCTGTCCCTTACCGATGGGCAGATCCGTGACCTCATCAAGAAATGGTTCTCGGCAGTTGATCCCGGCCAGGGTGACGCGCTGCTACGGGCGTGCGAGGAAGCGGGGTGGCCGGGGTACATCTCGAACCCGCTCCTGGTTGTGCTCACATGCATCGTATTCGAGCGCCGGAATCGACTCCCGGATCGTCCGAGTGAACTCTACCGGCGCTGCCTTGATGTGCTGCTTGAGGAGTGGGACGCAACCCGCCGGCTAAGTCGGCACGAAATGGTGGCCGGATTCACGACCGAGCGAAAACTGGACCTACTTGCGGAAACGGCACTCGATTTCCACACGCAGCGACGATGCTGCCACCACCGATCGGATGTCGTCGAGATTGTCGCGAGGCACCTGCCGAAGGTCGGAATGGACCCGGCTGCCGCTTCGGCTGCGGTGGGAGAGATCGCGAGCCAGCACGGCCTCCTCCGGTCTTGGTCGATCGAGGGGCACTTGGCGCTCCCGCACCTTTGCTTCCAAGAGTACTTGGCTGCGAAGGCTTTACGCGATCGGCCCAATGGAGACGAACTCCTGATCGAGCGGGTGGGCGACGCATACTGGCACGAGGTGATCCGTCTCTACGCTTCGCAAGGGGATACAGCTCCCTTGGTCGAGAGGCTTGTCTCGGGGATCGAGTCGTTTCTGCGTCAGCGGTTGTTCATGGCCGCGTCCTGCTTGAGTCGGGGGGCAAAAGTTAGTCGCCCGGAACTCCGAAGCCGTGTCATCTCTGCGCTCGACGAGTTGGCCAAGGGGCCGGTGGTCTACTTGAAGAAGAAGGCGATCGACGCACTGGCGGGCCTCGAAACAACGGAGGCGAATGACGTCCTTCGCTCGCACTTCAGGAATGAGGACGGAAGTCTGGATTTCGAGAGCTATGCCTCCAGGTACGCGATTCGGATCGACGGTGATGGTGCGATGCGGGAGATGACTGAGTGACTGTCCCACAAGGTGGTGTTAAGTGACTGTCCCACAAGGGGTGGTCGGGGGCGTAAAATAGCCCATGAGAACTCAATCCTACCCGAGTGATGTGACCGACGAGCAGTGGGTGTTGATCCAGCCGCACATCCCGGTGTACCCCGGCGGGCGGCCCCGCACG
>JANNVG010000665.1:0-9505 GCA_031414395.1 Fimbriiglobus sp. | reverse complement strand
GGGTCACCCGGCGCGGGCGCCGTCCCTCCCCCGCCGCCCCCGCGTGGGAGGGTTTTTTTTATCCCCCGCCCCCCGGCGGACGCGGCTCGTATCTCTCGGCCGTACGCTTCAACTCATCGGCACGCCGTGGCTGCACGCCCGCCCGTTCCAGTACGCCGGCAACGTGTCGCGGCCGGCGGACGATTGCCCCGTGTGCGGCTGGGCACACGACCTGTGCACCACCGCCGGCCTGACCGGGGTGTTCGGCATCGACTTCATCGGGCAGTCTGTGATCGAAGTGAACCCGCGGTACACCGCATCGGTGGAAGTGCTGGAGTTCGCTCACGGCGTGCCAATGATCGACCGTGACGATTCGCCTCCCCCACTTCGCCGCGTCGTCGGCAAGGCGATTTACTACGCCGCCACCTCCATCACCTTCCCCGCGTCCGGCCCGTGGGACTCATCGCTCGCCCGCTGCACCGACGTGTGGCAAATGCCCCACTACGCCGACATCCCGCACGCCGGCAGCGTCATCGAAGCGGGTCAGCCGGTGTTCACACTCTTCGCCGCTGCCTCCACCGAAGTCGAGTGCGTACACCAACTGAAGGTGCGTGCCGCCAAATGTGATCGGTTGTTCGGCGTGCCGACCCCGGAGGATTCACCATGACCATGAACGAGCGGGCCGAGCGGGTGGCCGACGAGCTGGCCGCCGACGCCGACCGCCTGCGGGTGGCCGTGTCGAGCGTCGCCGGGGTGCGGGTAATTGATTGCGGCGGGGCGGTGACAGGCAGCCTGGCGGCGGGCGTGAAGATGGCCCGCGTCTGCCTGGCGGACTTGGCCGACGTGAGCCTCGTGCCCGGTGACAACGGGGTGTCAGTGCAGGTGTGGACGGACGACCCGGTGCGGGCCTGCCTGGGCAGCCAGTACGCCGGCTGGCAGGTGAAGGCCGACAGGTTCTTCGCCATGGGGTCGGGGCCGATGCGGGCGCTCGCCGCACGGGAGGAGGTCATTAAAGAACTGGACTTGAAGGAGGAAGCGGCGTGTGCCGTCGGCTGCCTGGAGACCCGCAAGCACCCGACCGACGAGGTTGTGGCGAGCATCGTCGCCAAGCTGCCGAATGTGGCGGAGAAGCTGACGCTGCTGGTTGCCCCCGCGTGCAGCATCGCCGGCACGCTTCAGGTGGTCGCCCGCAGCGTGGAAACGGCCCTGCACAAGCTGCACGAGCTGAAGTTCGACGTGAAACAGGTGCAGAGCGGGTACGGCACCGCCCCGCTGCCGCCGGTGGCCGCGGACGAGCTGGCCGCCATCGGCCGCACGAACGACGCCATCTTGTATGGCGGACGGGTGACGCTCTGGGTGCGGGCGGACGACGAGGTGATCGACGCCATCGGCCCGCAGGTGCCGTCGAGTGCGTCGAAGGACCACGGGGAGTTGTTCGCCGAGCTGTTCGCCCGCTACGGCGACTTCTACAAGATCGACCCGCTGCTGTTCTCGCCGGCCGAAGTGACGTTCGTGAACCTGAAGACCGGCCGCACCCGCACCTTCGGCAAGTGCGAACCCGCCTTGCTGCGGAAGTCGTTCGCCTCACAACGACCCGCTATGAACCTCGCCATCCTCTCCGGCGGCACCGGCTGGCACGTGCAAGATCTGCTCCGCGCGGCGGGCGAGCTGGGCCACACCGCCGCGGCGGTGGACTTCCGCACGCTGTTCGCCGATCACACGCGCTCCGATCCGCTCGCCGATTTCGACGCGATCATCGTTCGCACCATGCCGGCCGGCAGCCTGGAACAGATCGTCTTCCGCATGGACCTGCTGCAACAGGCGATCTCTCGCGGGCAGGTGGTGTTGAACCCGCCGCGGGCGGTGGAGACGTGCGTCGATAAATTCCTGACCGATCACCGGCTGCGAACCGCGGGGTTGCCGGTGCCAGTGTCAACGGTGTGTCAGCGGTGGCAGGACGCGATGCCGGCTTTCGACGCACTCGGCGGCGACGTGGTGGTGAAGCCGCTGTTCGGCTCCGAGGGCCGCGGCATGGTCCGCGTGACTGAGCGTGAGTTGGCGTGGCGGACGTTCCACGCCATCGAGCAGACCGGCGGTGTGATTTATTTGCAACGCTTCATCCGGCATCCGGGGTGGGACGTGCGGGCGTTCGTGCTGAACGGCCGGGTGCTCGGGGCGATGCGGCGGACGGCGAACGGCGACTGGCGGACCAACGTGGCCCAGGGCGGGAGTGCGGAAGCGTGCGAACTGACGGCGGAGCAGGTGGGGCTGGCGCTCGCGGCAACGGAGGCGGTCGGGGCGGTGGTGGCGGGCGTGGATTTGCTGTGCGACGAACGGGGCGAGTGGTACGTCATCGAGGTGAACGCCGTCCCCGGCTGGCGGGCGCTGAGCGCGGCGTGCGGGGTGGACGTGGCGAAGGAAGTGGTAGGTGCCGCTTGCCGAGCGGCACTCTTGCAGGTCGCGGTCGAACAGTCCCCGCAGGGGACGTGAAGCCCGACGGCCGATCACGAGTGGAACCGGGAACGCAGTGACCGGGTGGACAAGGGCACACCCGGTCACTGCGTTCCCGGTTCCATGTCGGGCCTTGCTCCCGCTCCGCGGTCGCTCGACCACGACCTACGACGCCAGGGTGATTCCAAATGCCGACTCTCTTCCCCAACAGTCAACTGGCCAACATCGCCTGCATTTGGGAGGCGACCGCCCGCAAGTTGGGTAACGTCCACCCTGGCGCGTCGTTCAGCGATTTGACCTACCTCGACTTCGTGCTGAGCGCCACCGCGTTGCAACACATCGACAGTGGAGTGTTCGGGCTGGTCGGACCTGCCATCTGGCTTCCCACGTCTCAGACACAGCAGACCATCGGGCGGAACACGAATCTCGGCATCATTCTCTTGCTCGCCCCGCTCGCGGCGGTGACTCCGCAACTGCGGCTTCCGGACGGTCTGAATCAAGTGCTGAATGACCTCACCGTCGAAGACGCCCAGCTTGCCTTTGAAGCCATCCGCCTTGCGAATCCCGGTGGCCTCGGTGATGCCTCGGAGCAGGACGTGCGCTCCGAACCCACCGCCACGCTGCTGGAAGCGATGAAGCTGGCCGCCGACCGCGACCTGATCGCCCGGCAGTATGCGAACAACTACGCCGACGTGTTCGACCTCGGCGTGCCGGCGTTCACTGAGGCGTTCGCCAAGTACGGCAGCGTCGAAGCCGCCATCATCGCCTGCCAGTTCGCGTGGATGGCCGCGTTCCCCGATTCGCTGATCGCGCGCAAGCGGGGTCTCGCCGTCGCCGAAGACGTGCAGCGCCGCGTGCAACACGTCCTGTCGCTCGGCGGGCTGGACACCGCCGAAGGGCGGCGGGCCGGTGTCGAACTCGACGCCTACCTCCGCTCGGACGGCAACAAGCTGAACCCCGGCACGACGGCCGATCTGGTGGCCGCTTGCTTGTTCGTCGCGTTGCGGGAGAATAAGGTGACGCCTTCCGCCCCGTTCCGCTGGAACGTCCCCGACTGGTTGTGACCCCCCATGCCGGCCGAGCGCTTCACCGTCCGCGTCGCCAAAGACTACCTGGTGTTCTGCTGCGGGCACTTCATCACCTACGACGGCGACCAGTGCGAGCGGCTGCACGGGCACAACTACCGGGCCTCGGTGCAGGTGGAAGGCCTGCTCGACCGCAACCACTACGTGTTCGACTTCATCGCCCTGAAGCACAGCACCCGCGACCTCGTGGACGAACTCGACCACTTCATGCTGCTCGCCGGCAACAACCCGCAACTGCCGGTGGAAGACGCCGGCACGAACTGGGTGGTGCGGTTCGGCGCGAAGATGTGGTCGCTCCCCAAAGAAGACTGCGTGGTGCTGCCGATCGAGAACACCACGGCCGAGTTGATCGCCAAGTGGCTGGCCGGGCGGCTGGTGGAGGTGCTGCACGCCAAGCACCAGTTCGTGCCGGACGTGCTGCGGGTGGAAGTCGAAGAGAACGTCGGCCAGGCCGCCATCTACGAGTGGCGGCGGTAGTTCTGTTTCGACCTCACCCCCCGTCCCCCTCTCCCCTGGGAGAGGGGGTGTTCAAGGCGCGGACCCTTCGGACTGTTCGGCGGACGCCCACTGACTGTCGCAGGTTGAACACCCCCTCTCCCCTGGGAGAGGGGGACGGGGGGTGAGGTCTCGGCAGACACCCCCTCTCCCCTGGGAGAGGGGGCCGGGGGTGAGGTCCATCCCGTATAGAACATCACCCCTCCCCCGGAGCGCACCCATGCGCCGCCTGTTCGCACTCCTGCTGCTCGCCTCGCCCGTGTTCGCCGCCGACCCGCCCGCCCCCAAGCCGGACAAGGACGGGTTCGTCCCGCTGTTCAACGGCAAAGACCTGTCCGGTTGGGTGAACGTCAACTGCGGGCCGAAGACGTGGACGGTGAAGGACGGCACGTTGGTCACGGCCGGCACGCCCATCGGCCTGCTCCGCACCGAGAAACAGTACGAGAACTTCGAGGCCGAGTTCGAGTGGATGCACATCAACACGAAGGAGACGGGCAACTCCGGCTTCTTCGTGTGGTGCGACCCGCTGCCGCAGATCGGCGGGCCGTTCACGCGGGGCATTGAGGTGCAAGTGCTGGTCAACTACCCAAAGAACGACTGGGCGACGAACCACGGGGACGTGTTCAGCGTGAGCGGGGCGAAGTGCGTGCCCGACCGCCCACACCCCACCAAGAAGGGGCTGGAGCGGTGCCTGCCGAGCGAGGAACGGTGCAAGGGCGGGGGCGAGTGGAACCACTACCGCGTGGTGGGCAAGGACGGGGCCATCAAGCTGAGCGTGAACGGCAAGGAGGTGAGCGGGGTGAGTGAGTGCAACCCGCGGAAGGGCTACCTGTCGTTCGAGAGCGAGGGGGCCGAGTGCCATTTCCGCAACGTGAAGATCAAGGAACTGCCGACGAGCAACCCGAAGGCGGATCAGGTGGCGAAGATCGACGAGGGGTTCAAGCCGCTGTTCAACCACACCGACCTGACCGGGTGGGCGACCGTGAAGGACGCCTGGAAGGTGGAAGGCGGGGTGCTGAAGCCGACCGAGCGGGCGCTGCTGCTGGGGGCCGGCCGGCACGCCACCGGCGAACTGCTGTTCGACTGGAAGGCCCCGGCCAAGCGGGCCGGCGACGTAGGGGTGAACCTGGGCGCGGCCACAGTGCTGTTCGACCCGGACGGCATGGGTCAGGTGGGCATCGCGGGCGGCGGGTCGGCCGTGGCGAGCGAGAAGGCGGAGGCGAAGGGGCTGAAGGCCGGCGCGTGGAACCGGGTGGTGCTCACGTTCGACGGCAAGACGGCGTCGGCCACGATCAACGGTGTCGCGGTCGGCACGGCGGAGATCAAGGCCCCGCCGCCCGCCTCGCCGGTCGTGTTCCACCCGGTCGATGGGTTGGAGCTGCGGAACATCTACCTGCGGGAACTGCCGGCGAAGAAGTGAGGGCGCACGTTCGCCGTTGCTCTCCGACGGCACGCGGGAAATAATGAGGCACCCCGACACGCGGAGCGACCATGACCCCGACCGCCCTCACCGACGAGTTGATTGACCAGGGGTTGCGACTGCCGCCGGCCGAGCGGGAGCGGTTCGCCCACCTGTTGCTCGACAGCGTGGCGGACGGCGACGGGTACACGGAGGAGGAGTTGCACGCCGAGTTGGACCGGCGGTGGGGGGAGTATGAGCGGGGTGAGGTGCAGGCCATTCCCATCGACGACGCGCTCGCCATGCTCCGCGCGCGGGTGGAGAAGCGGACGCCATGAACTTCCGCATCCTGCCCACTGCACTCGCCGACGCCTACGACGTGGCCGACCGATTGGAGCTCGAGCACGGCGGGTACGGGTTGGCGTTCACCGACCTGTTCACGACCGCCACCGCCGACATCATCGCCAACCCGCGGCTCTACCCGCTCACCAGCGACGGCCCGCGGCGACCCGAAACCCGCGACTACTACATCGGCCGGTTTCGCCAGCGGGTGATCTACGCCCTGACCGCGACGGAGATCGTCATCCTCGCCGTCGTCCACGCCCACCGCCGCCCGCGGTCGTGGGTCACTCGGCTGAGTGAACTGAACTGACCAGGAGCGACGATGACCCCGACCGCCACCGACCAGGAAGTGCGCGACATTCTCGACCGCGCGCGGAAACTGCCGCCCGAAGTGCGAGAGGACATCGCACACGAGTTGCTCGACGAGTTGGAACCGGCCGGGCCGCAACCGTTCACGTCCGATCGGGTGCGGTTGGCGTGGAAGGAGGAGATCGCCCGCCGTATCGCCGCGTACACGAGCGGTGAAGTGAAAGCGATCCCCGCCGCGGAGTTGCTCGCCCAACTGGAGGCGGACCAGCGGGAGGATGAGCGCCATGCCGGCTGACGTACACCCGGCCGCATCCGCCGAGGTCCGCGAGGCACGCCGGCGGCTCGCGTTGGCTCGCACGGGGTACGGACGGCGGTTCAACGAGGCGTTCACCACCGCCCTCCGTCGGCTCGACGAGACGCCACAGTTCTTCCCGCCCGAAGAGGACGCGTTGGCCGGGTACGAGGTGCGGTACGTCGATCTCAGCCGGTATAAGTACCGCGTCATATTCGCCGTCCTCGGCGAGTTGAAACTGGTGCTGGCCGTCGCCCACAATTCACAAGAACCCGGCTACTGGCTCGAACGCCTCCCGCCCGCCGGCTGATACGCCCGGCCCGTTCGCCCGTGTGCGGGGTTTCAATTCGGTGTACACTGATCGCACCCACCCCACCGCACCTTTCCGCGGAGTTCGTGTCATGCCCCGCCGGTTGCTCGCGGCGCTCGCCGCCTGTCTGTTCGCCTTCCCCGCCGTCGCCCAGAAGCCGGTCAGCTTCATCAACGACGTGGCCCCCATCCTGAAAGAGAACTGCTACGCCTGCCACGACGCCAAGAAGCGGAGCGGCAAGTACGACATGACCACGTTCGAGAAGCTGATGGCCGGCGGGAGTGACGGCGAGCCGGTGCTGGCCGGCAAGATCGCCGACAGCGACCTGCACAAGCTGATGGTGACGAAGGACGAACGCCGGATGCCCCCGCGGGACAAGGGCGACGCGGTGCCGGCGGAGAAAGCCGCCGTCGTGGCCGAGTGGATCAAACAGGGGGCGAAGCTGGACACCGGCCTGGACGCGAAGGCCGACCTGCTGAAGGAACTCCGCATCCGCTGGAAGCCGCCCACCCCGAAGGTGGCGTTCGACAAGCCGGTCCTGATCAACGCCCTCGCCTTCACCCCGGATGCCAAGAGCGTGGTCGTCGGCGGGCACTACGAACTGACCGTGTGGGGCGCGACCGACGGCAAACTCCAGAAGCGGATCAACACCCGCGCCGAGCGAGCCATGGCGATGGCCTTCCTGCCCGACGGCAAGCTGGCGGTGGCCGGCAGCCGGCCGGGGCAAGAGGGCGACGTGCGGGTGTACGACCTGAGCGCGAAGGCGAAGAAGACCGACGCCGGCGTGGACTACCTGGACGGCGTGGACGACACGGCGGTGATGGTCAAGCACCTGCACGACGCGGACGACTCGGTGCAGTGTCTGGCCCTCTCGCCGGACGGCAAGAAGCTGGCCGCCGGCGGGTGCGACCGCACCATCCGCGTGTGGGACATCTCCGGCGGGGTCGCCACCGCCAAGCTGGAACAGACCGTCGAGAACCACGCCGACTGGGTGCTCAGCGTGGCGTTCACGTCCGACGGCAAGTACCTGCTCAGCGGCTCCCGCGACAAGACGGCGAAGGTGTGGGACTTGAAGGCGAAGGAGAGCGTGATGACGTTCCCCGACCACCAGAACATCGTCTACGGCGTGGGCGTGAAGGCCGACGGCACGGTGGGCTTCTCGGTGGGGGCGGACAAGCAGGTGCGGACGTGGAAGCCGGGCGGCGACGGCAAGCAGATGAAGAACACCGGCGGGCACAACGACGAGGTGTTCAAGATCGCCTTCTCGCCAAAGGACCCGCTGTTCGCCACCAGCTCGGCCGACAAGACGGTGAAGGTGTGGGACGCGGACAAGCTGACCGCGACCAAGACGCTCACCGGGCTGACGGACTTCGTGTACGCCGCCGCGTTCAGTGCGGACGGCACGCTGGTGGCCGCCGGCTCGTTCGCCGGCGAGGTGGCCGTGTGGAACGCGAAGGACAAGTCGGACAAGCCGCTGGTGCAGTTCAACGCCACGCCGGGACTGAAGAAGTGAAGCCGACGTGTGACTGACCTTCGGGATGGGAATGACAGCGGACGGGTGCAGCCGTCTTCAGGCCGAAGGCCTGACAGTGCTCAGCCCAGGGCAACGCCCTGGGTGGGCCAGCGAACCACCCCGCAGGCTGAAGGCCTGCGAGAACGTATTCCCAGCCCTTCAGGCTGGCACGGTGGTCGGTTCGCATTCCCAGGGCGTTGCCCTGGGCTGAAGACTCTCAGGCCTTCGGCCTGGGGCGGCTGGTATCAACGCACGGGTGATGGGTCACGCCACCCGGCATTGCGGCCGGGGTTCGCCATCCGAGGACCAGCCGTGCGGCTGCTCAAGACCCGCCGGCAGAAGGTGGACCACGTCGAGTTCAGCGCGACGGGCGCACTGCTCGCACACGGTCGAGATGAGGTGGCATATTGGGCCACGCCGACCGCGGATGAAAAACCGCTCAAGGTGAGTGGCCGGTACGTCTGGGGTGCGGCGGTGGTCGGTGAATCCACTCACATTGCTGTTGGGAATTCTACCGGGGTTCACTTTCACAACTTGGCCGATGGGACAGCGCAACGAATCTTGGGTGAGGAGCAACGTGGGTATTCAACAACTGCGGCGGGCGCTTACATCGTCCTCCTGCACGCAGTGTCCATGCCGCTACTCGCACACTCGGTCAGCCCGGACAATTGTGGTGAGCTGTTGGGGCGAATGGAATGGCCTCAAGAGCCTGCGCATTTTCGCAGTTCCAAGCCATGCGTGACGCCAGACGGTCTGCACTTTTGTCAGTTCGAATTCCGCGGTTGGCGTCACCCCGGCGGGGCACTGTGGCTTGCCCGTCGGGAGGTCGCAACTGGCCAACTCTTCAGCGAGGGCGTTGTCACCGAGTTTGCCGACGGAGCAGTTAGCATTTCACCCGATGGACAACTGCTGGGGTACGTCCACGGGGATAGCGTACATGTGTTGAAAATCGACGACAGGTCGCCCCGCGTAGTTGTGGTTTTTGAGAATCCCGATCAGAAGCACTTCACCTCCGTCGCCTTCCACCCGTCCGGGCGGTTCCTGGCGGCCACGTCGAACGACGCTACGGTGAAGCTGTACGACACGTCGAACTGGGCGCTCGCCACCACCTACACCTGGGACATTGGGCGGATGCGGTCCGTCGCGTTCAGCCCGGACGGCCTGCTCGCCGCCGCCGGCAGCGACACCGGCAAAGTGGTCGTGTGGGACGTGGACGTGTGACCGCCGTCGAACACCCCCACCGCCACGCCGGGGCGCGAGTGGTGTGCGTCGGGTGGGTCCGAGCGCGGGGTGCGCGCCGAGACCCACGCGGTTCACACCATCCGTGGGT
>JANNVG010000664.1:0-8097 GCA_031414395.1 Fimbriiglobus sp. | reverse complement strand
CCGGTCCGACCGGCCTCACAGAGGCCGGCTACAGTGACAGATCACTGCCGCCTGGTAACAGCCCCGGTCCGACTCTCGGCGAGAGTCGGCCACCCGGTCAGTCCCGTCTGACGCTCACCGCACGTAGGCCCGCACCAGCTGGCTGTTGTTGGTGTCGCGGCTGTTCGTGCTCCACACCTCGGTGCCGTCCGGCGCCCGCTCGACCACCTTGCCGTACCCCTGGTCGGCGATCAGGGTGTTGCCGTTCGGCAACTTCTGGACGGACATGGGGCTGCTCACGTTCGTCCACTTGGCCCCGCCGTCGGTCGCCTTGCCCGTCTTCAGGTCGTACTCCTGCATCTTGGCGTTGTTCTGGTCGAACAGCATCACCTTGTCGTCGCCCGACTGGATGAGGGTGTTGCGGTAGTACGGCTGGGTGGTCAGCTTCACCGGCTTCCGCTCGGCCACCTCCTTGCCCTTGGCGTCGAGCACGATCAGCTCGCCCTGCGCCTGGTTCTGCGTCATCACCAGCAGCACGTACTCGCCGCTCGTCATCTTCACCACCCCGACCAGGTCCACCCGCGGCTGGTTCTTGTTCAACTCCGGGCGGGTGTACCCGAGCACCTTCTTGCCGTCCCGGTCGAACTCGGTGAACCCGCTCTGGTGCATGGCGATCACGTTCCCGTTGTCCAGTTCGGTCAGCCCCTTCGCCTGGAAGCCGACGCGGGCGGCGTTGGCGTCCTGCTGGATGGCCCACGACTTGACCGCCTTGCCGCTGAAGTCCCGCACCTGCACCTGGGCCAAGTAGTGGTCGAGGGTGAGCACGGTGCCGTCGGCCCGCACCAGCGCGTCGAACAGGTTGCCGTTCGGGTTGGCGAACGACGACCGCCCCTTCTCCTTCTCGTCCGCCCCGAACTCCAGGATGTTGATCTGCTGCTGGTTGGCATAGCTGGTGGTCACCAGCACCAGCTCGCCCAGCACGGTGAGCTTCAGGTCGGCCTTGGCCGGGTCGAACTTGTCCGCCGCCGCGTCCCACCACTTCTTCCAGGCGTCGCGGCACTTCACCCGCGCCTCCTTGCTGGCCGCCGTCTCCTTGGTCGGGTTGTTCGTGTCGCGGGCGTGCTTGCACCGCTCCTTCGGCGCGTCCTTGCCGGCCACCTGCGACAGCAGTTCCTCCGCCTGCCAGCTCTGCCCGCGGGTCATGCCCGGCATCAGGTCGATGAGCACGCCCACCGCCTCCTTCTGCCGGCAGTCGAGCAGGAGGGCTTTCGCCACCGCGAACCGCACGCCGTGCTCCTTGTCGGTCTTCGCCACCTCCACCAGCTTCGGCAGCACCTCCGGGAACCGCACCCGCTTCTCGGGCGTGCCGCCCGACGCCAGGGCCACCGCCGCCACCCGCCGGCGGAGCGGGTCGGGGTCGGTCAGGGCGTCGGCCAGCACCTTGGCCGGCTTGCCGTCGGTGCCGGCGTTGGCCGTCATGGCCTCCTGGATCAGGTCCACCAGTTGCCCGCCGTCGGCCAGCGGCAGGTACGCGAACAGGGTGGCCGCCGCCTCCTCCGACTTCACCTTGCCCAGCGCCCGCACCACCGCCGCCGTCACGTCGGCCCCGTACAGTTTGTCCTTCTCCAGCCGCCGCAGGGTGTCGCGGGCGCGGTACTGCACCTCGGCGTCCGGGTTGTCTTTGGCCTGCTTCTTCAGCACGTCGGTCGCCAGCCCGCCCATCTTCAGCAGTTCCTCCTGGGCGGCCACGCGGTCGTCGAACGGGGCGTCGGCGTTCATCTTCCGCACGAGCGCCATGATGGTGTCGATCTGGGCGCCGCTGAGCGTGCGGCTCTTCAGGTACTTGATCAGCCCGGCCGGGTCGTCGGGGCTGATGGTGGCCGCGTCCAGCGCCTTCTTGTCGGCCGTCTGTTGGGCGGCGATGCGCGGGTCGGGTTTGGGTTCGGTCTTCACCGGGTCGGCCGGCTTCACCGGGTCGGCCGGCTTCGGCACCTCGTTCTGGGCGAACAGCGGGGAGGCGGCGAGCAACAGGCCGAACACGCCGACCGACGACAGCAGCCGGACAGGATGCATGGCGGACTCCGGGTGGGACGACAATGGGGATGATTCTACGGGCGGGCGGAGCGGGCCGGCAGGGGAAACCGGTCGGGCGGGCGGGGCGGGGGTTCAAAACCGCCCCCCCCCCCCCCGCCGCCGCGGGGTGTGCCACTGGAGCCGAGCGGGTACTCAATGCCTTGGCGGGGTACCGGATCGTGGCGTGGCGGGTGTTGCGGCTGACGATGCTCGGGCGGGCGACGCCGGCGGTGTCGTGCGAGGCGATGCGGAGCGAGTCGAAGTGGACGGCGGTGTACACGGTCGTGATGGGGAAGCGGGTGCCGAAGGGAGTGCCGCAGTTGGGCGTGATGGTGCGGCTGATCGCGCGGCGGGGTGGGTCCCTGGACCGCACTGGGGACCCGCCGCCGGGTCCGACGGCGATGCGGATCGGGTGGCAGGCGGCCCGGACCCTGGCCCTCGCCTGGGAGACCTTCGGACCCGGTGCCAAGACTTGTGAGGAATAGCGAGGGTTCACACCCTGGGTTCCAGTGCTCGGCTTGCCGACCTCGGGAGGCACGCCCGCCGCGCTTCGCTTTGCACACCGCGAAGGGTACTTCCGGCGCACTCGTGCGAGCGTCACTCCTCGTTTTTTCACATTCCCCCTGACCTCCGCCGCACTTCGGTTTACAATCCTCTCATTCGTCGCCCCCGTTCGGGGGCCGTTCTCATTCCCGAGTCCGACGGAGACCTTCCCCATGACCCGTTCGGTTCGCCGGTCGGCGTTCACGCTGATCGAGCTGCTGGTGGTGATCGCCATCATCGCCATCCTGATCGGCCTGCTCCTTCCCGCCGTGCAGAAGGTGCGTGAAGCCGCCGCCCGCATGAAGTGCAGCAACAACCTGAAGCAGATGGGCCTGGCCGCCCACAACTTCGAGAGCGCGTACCAATCCCTCCCGCCGGCCGAGTGGACCCGCTCGTCGGACGGCGGCGGCAGCCGGCCGTCGCTCATGACCGTCATCCTGGCTTACGTCGAACAGGCGAACAAGTTCAACCAGTTCAACTTCGCCTTTGACGTCCACAGCGCGACGGTCAATTTCCCCGCGCAGAACCAGGACGTGCCCATCTTCCTCTGCCCGTCCGACCCGTCGGGCGCGCAGATGACGAACTCGGCCGGCCTGACCGTCGGGCGGACGAACTACTTCGGCAACATCGGGGCGGTCGCCGACAGTCGGGCCAGCAGCGACCTGGCGGCCGGCATCTTCCACACGAACTCGGCCACCGTCGCCGGAGAGACGCCGAAAGGCATTGCCATGACGGCCATCACGGACGGGACGAGCAACACGGTCATGTTCGCCGAGGTGATGCGCAGCCAGACGGCCAACACCACCACCGTGGATTACACCACGAACACGGCGGTCGGCACGACGAGCATCGCCTCCGGCACGCTGGCTTACGACGGCCGCACGGCCCCCGGGTGTGCCGGCGGCACCGTCTCCCGCCTGATCAACTACGTCGGGTTGCAGTACCACCGCGGCGGGATCAATCACAACACCCTGTACGCCCACACCCTGCCGCCCAACTGGAACCGCCGCCAGCAGACCGCCGCCGCCCAGCGGTACACGTGCGGGGACACCTCCTTCCGCCGGGCCCACATCGCCGCCAGCAGCTACCATACGGGCGGGGTGAACGTTTGCATGGCCGACGGCTCGTGCCGGTTCGTCCGCGACTCGGTGGACTTCAACTCCTGGCGGAACGTCGGCAGCCGGGCGGGTGGCGAAGTCGTTCAGAACCTGGACTAACCGTACCCCAACCCCCGCCCGCCCCAGGGTCCGCCTGGGGCGGGTTCGTTTTTCGGAGGAGTTGTCATGACTCGCCTGTGGCTGGTGCTGGTGGCGGTGGTGGTCGGCGGACTGGTCGGGTGTGGCGGTGGCGACGGCCCCAAGCAGGTGTCGCTCGACGACGTGCGGAAGACCGAGTTGAGCGAGTTGGGTGAACTGCTCAAGTCGCTGGCCGCCGAGAACAAGAAGCCGCCGGCCAAACCGGCCGACGTGACCGATCTGGAGCCGTTCATCCCCACGGCCGGCGCCGCCCTCCGCAACGGCGAAGTGGTGTATTTCTGGGGGGCCGCGTACTCGGCCGGCGGGACGGCAGTGGTCGCCCACGAGAAGAAGGTGCCGACCGACGGCGGGGTCGTGCTGCTGGAGAACGGCACGGTGAAACAGATGTCGGCCGCCGAGTTCGCCGCCGCCCCGAAGGCCGGCAAGAAGTGACACGCGGGCGGACCTCCGGATAGAATGCGCCCGTCACCCGAACCGGAGGTCTGCCGTGGATCGTGCCCACTTCACCGCCACAATGCTCGCGTACCGCAACCGGAAGCCGTTCCACCCGTTCACCGTCGTCCTTCTCAACAACGACCGCTTCGAGGTGGACTTCCCCGACGCCTTCAACGTCCGAGACGGGTTGGGGGTGTTCATCGCGCCGGGTGGCATCCCCCACATCTTCGACTACGAGGGGGTTGTTCAGATCATCGGCGACCTGAGCGACAGGCCGTCGGAGAGCGCGTAATCGGCCCCACTCCCTGGCATCCCCCTCACGTCGCTCGTACACTTTCTGCACCATGAACGAATCCGCCCCCATGACCGAGCGCGCCGCCGAGTTCCGCAAGCGGTTCGGCGCCCTCGAAGTCGAGATCGGCAAAGTGATCGTCGGCCAGCCGGACATCGTCCGCGGCGTGCTGACGAGCCTGTTCGTCGGCGGCAACGTGCTGCTCGAGGGCGTGCCGGGCCTCGGCAAGACGCTCCTCATCCGCACCCTGGCGCAGGTGCTGGACCTCAAGTTCACCCGCATCCAGTTCACCCCCGACCTGATGCCGTCCGACATCGTCGGCACCGACATCATCCTGGAGACGCCCGAAGGCCGCCGCGAGCGGCGGTTCCAGTCCGGCCCGCTGTTCAGCCAGATCGTGCTGGCCGACGAGATCAACCGGGCCATCCCGAAGACGCAATCGGCCATGCTGGAGGCGATGCAGGAACGCACGGTGTCGGTGGGGGGCACCACGCACGTGCTGCCCAAGCCGTTCTTCGTGCTGGCCACGCAGAACCCCATCGAGCAGGAGGGCACCTACCCGCTGCCCGAGGCCCAGCTCGACCGCTTCCTGTTCAAGCTGCTCGTGCCGTTCACCACCCGCGACGAGCTGAACCGGATCGTGTCCCGCACCACGCGGAACGAGATCCCGACGGTGAACAAGGTGATGGACTCGGGCGAGATCGAGCAGTGGATGAGGCTGGTGCGGGAGGTGCTGGTGGCCGACCCGGTGCAGGACTACGCCATCCGCGTGCTCCTCGCCACGCACCCGAACACCGAGTATTCGACGGCCGAGGCGACCCGCTACTTCCGCGCCGGGGCCAGCCCGCGGGGGGCGCAGTCGCTCATCCTGGCCGGCAAGGTGCGGGCGCTGCTGGAAGGGCGGTTCAACGTGAGCTTCGAGGACATCCGCAAGGTGTACTTCGCGGCCATGCGGCACCGCGTGCTGCTCAACTTCGAGGCCCAGGCCGAGGGCATCACGAGCGATCAGGTGCTGGCCGCCATCTTGAACGAGGTGAAGGAGAAGGAAGCCGAGCGGCGATAATGGGAGTACACCCCGGAGGGAATGCCATGACCACGGCCACGCCGACCACCGACAAACAACTGGTTCGGGAAGCACTCGACCGGATGCCCGAAACGGCCACCCTGGAAGAGGTGATCGAGGAGTTGGCCATCCTCGCCGCCATCCAACAGGGCGAGGCGGACATCGCCGCCGGGCGAGTGGTGACTCACGAGGAGGTCGTCCGGAGGTCCGCCGAATGGATTTCCAAGTGATCTGGGCCGCATCCGGGGTGCGCGATTTCGATGACATCATCCGGTACGCGACCGAGCAGAATGCGGCTGGGGCCGAAGCGCTCCGCGAGCGAATCCTGGATTCCATCTCGGTCTTGATCCGGATGCCGTACATCGGCCCGGTCTACGAGCGTGACCGCAGCGGGCGCACCCGCGAAATCCAGTGCGGGCCGTACCGCATCTTCTACCGCGTGACCGAGTCGCCGGCTCAAGTGCAGATTGTGCGGGTGTGGCACGGGTCGCGGCGCGAACCGCGACTTCCCCCGGCGTGACGACCGCTTTCCCCTCCCGCGCGCAAGCCTCACTCATCGCTCCCGTTTCCTTACGGGTTCTTCCGCACGGTGGGGTCGTCGTATGCTCCGCACACTCCCGCTCTCACTGCTGCTCGCACCCATCACCTTCGCACAAACTACCCCGCCGGTGAAGGCCCCCGCGCCCGCACCTGCCGAGTCGAAGGCGCTGTCCGATTCACTTCAGAAGCTGCTGCTGGCCAACCTGCCCGACCCGCTCGTGCAGACCAGCCACCACTGGGGCGAACAGAAGGAAGTCGCCATCGGCATCAAGTGGGAGAAGAAGGGGGTCATCCGCTACCGCCCGCAGGTGATGAAGGACGTGAAGAACGACGGCCACTGGGAGCGGGTGACGGTGGAGGCCGCCGACCCCGCCAAGTCGCTCAAGCCGACCGTCGGGGAGACACGCACCCCGGAGGCCGGCAAGACGCTGTTCGACGCGGTGGTGCAGACTGACGTGAGCCTGAAGTACGAGCAGCAGGTGTGGGCGATGGGCAAGCGGGTGTACTCGGGCGAGACGCGGGCCAAGTGTACGGCCGGGGTGACGATGACGGTGGAACTGACCAACCGGAACGAGTACGCGCCGGGGGCGTACCTGCCGACGGTGGTGATGCGGGTGCGGGTGACGGACGCCAAGCTGAGCTACTGGGATTTGGAGTGCGAGCACACGCTGGGCATGGACGGCCCGGCCGCGAAGGCGGTCGGCAAGGCCGTCCACGAGGTCATGAAGAAGGTGAAGCCGGACATGGAGACGGACCTGCTGGCGAAGGCGAACGCGGCCATCGTGAAGGCCGCCGACACGAAAGAGGTGCGGCTGGAGTTGGGCAGCTTGTTGGGGAAGAAGTAGGGGCCGTCTTCGCCGCGACCAGCGGGAGCGCCAACCGCTTTAAGCGGTTGGCGCTCCCGCTGGTCGCGGCGAACACACTTCACCCCATCCCCGCCCACTCCCGCGGCTTCAGCCAATACTCGGTCAACTCCGCCTCCGGGCTGCCCGGCTCCGCTTGCCAGTTGTACACGTACCGCACCACCGGCGGCAGGCTCATCAGGATGCTCTCGGTGCGGCCGTTCGTCTTCAGCCCGAAGATGGTGCCGCGGTCGTAGATCAGATTGAACTCGACGTACCTCCCCCGCCGGTACTCCTGAAACGCCCGCTGTTCGGGTGTGTACGGCGTGTCCTTGCGACGCTCCACGATGGGCACATACGCGGTGGCGAAGACGTCCGCCGCCGCCCGCACGAACGCGAACGCCTTCGCCATGTCCCCGCCGGCGGTGAAGTGGTCGAAGAAGATGCCGCCCACCCCGCGGTGCTCGTGCCGGTGCGGCAGGTAGAAGTAGCTGTCGCATTCGGCCTTCATTTTGGCGTAGTCCACGTGCGGGGCGAACGAGTCGCACGTCTGCTTCCACGTGCGGTGGAAGTGAACCACGTCTTCGTGTACCGGGTAGTACGGCGTCAGGTCGGACCCGCCGCCGAACCAGCTCGCCGACCCGTGCGTGAGGAAGCGGAAGTTGCCGTGAACGGTGGGCACGTGCGGGTTCCGCGGGTGCAGCACCCAACTCACGCCGGTGGCGGTGAACGCCAGCCCGTCGCCCGGCATCGATTTGGCGAACTCTGGGCTGAACTCGCCGTGGACCTCCGAGAAGTTGATGCCCGCCTTCTCGAACACGCCGCCGTCCTCCATCACGCGGCTGCGACCGCCGCCGCCGCCCGGCCGCTCCCAGGCGTCTTCCCGGAATTTGGTGGTGCCGTCGGCCACTTCGATGGCGGCGCATAGGCGGTCTTGCAGCCCGCGGAGGTATTCAACGGCGTCGGCGTGCAGGGTCATGGGGGTGTGTTGTTAGCCCGACGCGCGAGCGAGGGGCCAGTGACTCAGCGGACAGGTGGTACGCCCATCGCTCGCGCGTCGGGCTAACTTACAAA
>JANNVG010000663.1:0-3618 GCA_031414395.1 Fimbriiglobus sp. | reverse complement strand
TCGTCACTTCGATCTGCAACTCCACCTTGCGGAAGGTGCCCGGCAGCAGGGTGATGGTGTGGACGCCCGTCTTGCCGCCGGCGGTGATTTCCAATTCCACCTCCGTCACCTCCTGCCCGTTCTCCTTCACGATCAGTTCCTTCGGCATCTGCAGCTCGCTCGTGGCGGGCGGGTCCACCCCGATGAACAGGCTGCTCTCCGGGTACAGCTTCCACCGCACGCCCACCTTCACCTTCACCGTGCCGTTCACCTTCACCGTCGGCACCTGCTTGGGCAGGATGACGGTCGGTCGCCGCAACTCGTTCCTCAGGTACTCTTCCGTCTCCTTAAACCCCTTCCCGACCAGGATCTGCTTGTCGATGAGCTCCTTCAGGTTCTTCATCAGTTCGGTGACGCCTTCGCGGGCGCGAATCTGCTCCTTCAGCCGCTGGAGCAGCGCCATCAGCGCAAGGTAGTCGGCGTTCGCCTTGGTCAGCGCCGGCTCGTCCGGCTGCTGGCCCGCGGCCAGGGCCGCCCGCACCTCCTCCACCGACTTCTCCGCCTTCGACAGAGCGCGGTTCTCGTCCACCAGCAGGGCGATCAGGTCGAGCAGGCCGGTCTGCACGTCCTCGGCGGTGCCCCGCTCGTTGCGGTACTTGTACATGTGCTGGGCGGAGAAGCGGTTCACGTCCATCTCGCGGTACAGCTTCTCGTACTCCGTCTTCATGGAGGTGAGCAACTCCCGCACCTTGCTCAGGTCCTGGCCGACGTCCGTCACCCGCACCTGCGACGACTGGATCTGTTCGTTCCGCTCCTTCGGGGCGAGCGCCGCCAGGGTGCGGACGAGGCTGAACTCGCGGTCCATCTTGCTCTTCCCGCCGGTCGCCTTCACCAGCGCGTCCTCCATCCGCTGGCCCTGCATCTCCTCGTCCTTGCCGATCTCCACCAGCAGGTCTTGCTCGGACACCACCTTCAGGCGGATGGGGTCCAGGTTGCGGGCCGTCCGCGGCTCGGCCGGCTTGCCGTCCTTGCCGGTCAACTCCACGTTCACGTCCCTGGCCGTCACGAACAGTTCGATCGTGTACCGCTGCTGGATGGCGTCCAGCCGCTTCTCCAGCAGTTCGGGCATGAACCGCTGCAGGTCGAAGGCGTCGGCCTTGGCGTCGCTCAGCTTGATCACCTTGACCGCCTGCGGGCTGCGGTCGGGCCGGGCCTCGTACCCCTTCTCCCGCAGCCGGGCGAGCAGGTCGGCCCGCACCTTGGCCAGGTCGGCCGGCGGCATCTCGGTGGCGCTGATCTTCTGCCGGGCCAGTTCCTCCCGCACCAGGCGGTCGGCCCACTCGCTGCCGTCGCGGGGCAGGGTGGCCTCGCCCAGTTGCTCCGGGGTGTACCGCTGGAGGGCCTTCGTCTCGGCGGCGAAGCGTTCCACCTCCACGCCGGGCAGGCGGACCGAACTGGTCGCGTCCGCCTGCGGGATGGTGGCACCGAAGTACAGGTCGAACTGCGTTTGCGAGTGGAGGACGGTGGCCGGCATCCCCCAACTGGCGACCGGGCCGAGCGAGTTGGCCGTGACGGCCACGGCCGCGATCGCCCGCAGGGCCACCACCGACCCGGCCTCGTCGGCCGTCTTCTTGAACTCGTACCGCACGGCGCTCAGGCCCACGTCGTCCCAGATCTTGCTGTCGGTCAGGAACGGCACGCGGGCGATGGGGGTGATCAGGTACGCCCCGCCCACCCGCCGGAGGACCGGGTCGACCAGCACTTCCACCTGCGGCGGGGCGTCGTCGGTGGCGGTGACGGCGATGGTGCGGACGGCCGTGACGCCGTCCGTGTCGGTCATGGCGATCTGGAACTCGGTCGGCTTGTCCAGTTGGCGGACGGCCCGCTTGCCGTCCAGCTTGAGGGTGAACCGGCGGATCGCCAGCTTCTTGTTCTTGAACGCGACCTCACTCACCCGCAGGCCGGGCGGCTTGTCCGGCCGCGGTTTCAGTTCCAGGACGGAGTCCACCGCCCCGTCCGGGCGGCGGATGGGCATGTCCACGAAGCGGTCGCCGACGATGGTGCCCCGCTCGTCGCGGGTCTCCTCCTTCGCCTCCGCCCGCAGGAACTCGGGCACGGCCAGCGGGTTGGTGCCGGGCGTCAGCAGTTCCACCCGCTCCAGGTCCTTGTCCGACTCGGCCGTCAGGTACAGCTCGCTGCCGATGGGGATGGCGAACACCGACTTGTCGGACGAGATGCTGATCTTCTTCGCGGGCAGGCGGTGCAGCCGCCCGCGGAGGTCGAACAGGGTGTCGGCGCTGCCGGCCGCGATGGGGGCGGCGTGGTGCAGGTAGGCCGGCTGGAACTCGTCGCGGAACAGGTCCACGAGCGTGGGCGGGGGCACCAGGGTGATCTGCCGGCGGGCGGTGACGAAGTCGTCGGCCGACACGGTGAACCGCACCGTCTCGGACATGTTCACCACTTCGGTGGTGAACTGGCCGGTGGCGTCGGGGATCAGGTCGAGGAAGTTCCGCGAGCGGCTCTGCACGCCGTCGATCCGCATCTTGAGCGTGCCGGGCACGTCCAGCTTGCGGAGCTTGCGGGTGTTGTTCAGGTCGTCGGCCGCGCGGTCCAGGGCGGGGAACGTCGGGTCGCCGTCGGGCAGCGTGCCGGCGCGCTCCAGGTCGTCGATCCGATCACCCTCGGCGGCGCCGGGGGGGGCGGCGACGCCGAACGCGCCCAGGTCGCCTACGGTCATGGCCCGCCAGCCGTCCGGGTTCTTCCGCGGGTCGTCTTCCACCACCCACTTGACGGCGCGGGCCGTCACCTTCGGCGGGGTGGCGGCGCCCTTGCCCACGCGGAGTTCGTTCGGGTGCTCGGGGTCGTCGAAGCCGACCACCTCGACGTGCGCCCGGCGGGGCCACGGGGTCGGTTGGAAGAGGAAGTTCCGCTCGGTGAAGATGCCGCTCACGTCGGCCGTCTTCTTCAGCCCGCGGGTGGCGTCGAACCCGCCGGTGGCGACGGCGTACAGGGCCAGGCCGGCGGCCAGGGCGACCACCCACACGAGCGCGATGAGGCCCAGCTTCAGCCACAGCCGGCCCCAGTTGAACACGGCCACCACGTTCACCTGCCGCATCCGCTCGCGGGCCTCCTGGATGGTGTGCCGCACCATGTCCACCGAGTACCCCTGCCGGCCGGCACTCTCCAGGTCGTACATCTGGATGGCGGTGATGAGGCGGTCGCCGAGCAGCTTCGGGTGCCGCTTCTCCAGCACCAGGGCGAGGGCGGTGAGCGTGAACCGCTTGTTCACCAGCACCGTCACCCGCCACACCACCAGGGCGACCAGGGCGAGGGCGAGGGCCACCGTGATGCCGATGCGGATGGCCGGGGTGAGCTGCTGGGCGATGTCCACGCCGGTCAGCTTGAACAGGCCGTAGTCGACGCCCACCCCCACCCAGAACCACAGGCTGAGGAACAGGCCGATGAACAGCACCACGTCGGCGAACACGAACACCCGGATGATCCGCTTCAGGCGGTCGAGCGGGTGCGTCAGTTCGCGGTCGGGCGCCGCCGGGCGGCGGTCGGTCACGGGGCGGGGGCTGGTCTGGGGCATAAGTCACCGCGTGCGGGGCGGGGGTGTTCGGGGGCTGGTGTCGGGGG
>JANNVG010000662.1:0-2442 GCA_031414395.1 Fimbriiglobus sp. | reverse complement strand
AGGCAGGAGTGAACAAAGACTGTCTTCTCCTGCCTTCCTGCCTTCCTCATTCCAGATTGACTGCTTCTGATCGTGCCTTCCATCCGTGTTCATCCGTGGCAAAACATCGGTCCCAGCGAACATGGACACCGCCCGCGTCGTCGCCGAGATCCTGAAGGGCTACGCCATGTCGCCGTGGGGGTTCCACGGGGTGACGCACTGGGCGCGGGTGCAGGAGAACGGGCTGAAGCTGGCCGAGCAGACCGGCGCGGATCGGGACGTGGTGACGCTGTTCGCGCTGTTTCACGACTCGCGGCGGATCGACGACGGCGACGACTACGGGCACGGCGGGCGCGGGGCGGAGCTGGCGGCCGAGCTGCGCGGGGTGGTGTTCGACCTGCCCGACGAGTCGTTCGAACTGCTGTACCGCGCGTGCCAGTTCCACACCGGCGGGCGGACCGACGACAGCGTGACCGTGCTCACCTGCTGGGACGCCGACCGCCTGGACCTGGGTCGCGTGGGCATCATGCCCGACCCGCGGTATCTCGGCACCAAGGCGGCCCGCGACATCGCCATGATCGACTGGGCACACACGCGGGCAGTGACGGAGGTGAGGCCGACGATTGTAGACACCTGGAACATCCCGCCGCGGGGGTGGTGATTCAGAAGCAGAATTTCGCCACGGATGAACACCGATGAAGACACGATTCAAGACAGAAGACAGAGAGCAATGAGGAAGGCAGGAGTGAACAAAGACTGTCTTCTCCTGCCTTCCTACCTTCCTCATTCCTGATTGTCTGGTTCTGATCGTGCCTTCCATCCGTGTTCATCCGTGGCTCCTTCCGGGATTCGAGACATGACGCTCCAAGTGTACAGCACCCTCACCCGCAAGAAGGAGCCGTTCCACAAGCAGCCCGGCGAGCGGGTGACCATGTACGTGTGCGGCCCGACCGTGTACAAGCCGTCGCACCTCGGGCACATGGTCGGGCCGGTCATCTTCGACACGGTGAAACGCTACCTCACGCACATCGGGTACACCGTCACGTGGGCGGTGAACATCACCGACGTGGACGACAAGCTGATCGCGCGGGCGAAGGAGCTGGGCACCACCGTGCCGGAGTTGGCGGCGAAGATGACCGCCGACTACATCGACTGCCTGACGAAGCTGAACGTGACTGGCATCGACCACTTCCCCAAAGCCACCGACCACATCCCCGGCATGGTCGCCATGATGGAGCGGCTGATCGCCAAGGGGGTCGCGTACCCGTCCGGAGGGGACGTGTACTTCGACGTGAGCCAGGACGCCGACTACGGCAAACTGTGCAACCGCGACGCGGCCCTGCTGGAAGCCGGCACCGAACCGGGCGGGAAGAAGCGGAACCCCGGCGACTTCGCCCTGTGGAAGGCGGCCAAGCCCGACGAGCCGGCGGAGGTGCAGTACGACTCGCCGTGGGGCAAGGGCCGCCCCGGCTGGCACATCGAGTGCAGCGTGATGAGCCAGGCGCTGCTCGGCGACACGCTCGACATCCACGGCGGCGGCCTCGACCTGAAGTTCCCCCACCACGAGAACGAACTGGCCCAGAGTGAGAGCGACACCGGCAAAGAGTTCGCCAAAGTGTGGATGCACAACGGCCTGCTCCAGATGGGCAAGGAGAAGATGGCCGGGAGCGTCGGGAACGTGGTAAACGTGGCCGACGCGCTGAAGCACATGAGCGGCGAGGCCGTCCGCTTCTTCCTCCTGAGTACGCACTACCGCAGCCCCATCGACATGGGCGAGTGGATGCCCGGCGCCCCGCTGCCCAACGGCATGTTGTCGGCGAAGTCGGCGTTCGACACGTTCGTGCGGTTCGCCGAGCGGGTGGAGCGGGTGTTGGGCGAGCGGTTCGCCGAATTGTCCAACTCGTACGACCCGAACTCCACCCGGGTGAACATGGACACCAAAGTGTTCCGCCGCTTCCACGACTTCATGGCCGACGACTTCAACACCGGCGGGGCGGTCGGCGTGCTGTTCGACCTGGTCGGCCGGATGAACCGGCTGGCCGACGACAAGAAGCTGGAGGAGCGGGCGACCGCCCCTGTGGCGGCGGTGGCCGAGTTCCGCGCCGGCGTGGTCCTGCTGAAAGAGTTCGGCGACATCCTCGGGCTAACGTTCACTGTTCGAACTGGCTCGCTACTGCCCCCGATTTTCGGGCAAGCCAGTGGCGTGTTAGAACTCACTGGTTCTGCTACAGGCACAGTTTCGGTTACCGGGCAAGCCAGTGGCACGCTAGAACTCACAGGTTCTGCTACTGGCACAGTTCGCAATTCACACGAAGCCATCATTTCCGGACTGATGCAACTACTGCTCGACCTACGGGCGAACCTGCGGGCGACGGCGAAAGACGCGGCGAAGGATAACCCGCTGAAGAAGGCCCTGTTCGACCAGACCGACCTGATCCGCACTCGCCTGGCCGACCTGGGCGT
>JANNVG010000661.1:0-4854 GCA_031414395.1 Fimbriiglobus sp. | reverse complement strand
TGCCGCCCGCCTTGAACACCGTCAGCGTGCCCTTCTCGGTGAGCGTGTACACCTTCCCGTCGGCGGCCAGCGGGGAGGCGCAGAACGTCTGCTTCGCGCCGAGGATCTTCTCGTCCCAGACGGCTTTGCCCGTCTTGGCGTCGGTGCAGTACACCGCCCCGCCGCGGGGGTCGGTGGTGTACACGCGGTCGCCGTAGAACAGCGGGCTGGTGTCGCCGAGTTGCAGCTTGGTGGACTTCCACACCTCCTCCCACCCCTTCTCGGTCTTGGTCAGCCGCACCACACCACTGCCGCCGAGCAACAGGTCGGTGCCGATGACGGTCGGGCTAGGGATGTTCCCGCCGGACTTCACCGTCCACTTCTCGCTGCCGCTGTCGGCGTCGTAGGCCACCAGACCCTTCGGCCCGTGGAACAGCACTTCCGCGTCCTTGTCGCTCACCTTCCGCACGGTCGGCGTCGTCCAGTTGGTGCCCCGCGGGCGGGCCGTCTTCCACACGTTCTTGCCCGTCTTCACGTCGAGGGCGGCGATGAACGAGTCCCCGCTGTTCTCCATCGGCACGACCAGCTTGCCGCCGTGCAGCACCGGCGACGACGCCATGCCCACCTGATTACTCACGGTGGGGTAATCGCCGACGATGGAGCGACACCACAACTGGTTGCCGGCGTGGTCGAGCGCCACCAGGTCACCCGTGGCGAACAGGGCGTACACGGCGTTCGCATCCGCCACGGGCGTGGGGGCGGCCATGCACGTCTTCGGGTGGGCAGTGGTCAGGCCGGTGGCGGCGTACTCGCGGTGCCACAGTTCTTTGCCGGTCTTCGTGTCGAAGGCGAGCACGTGAAGGCGGTCGTCGTTCACCCCACCGCTGCACGTCACGAACACCTTGTCGCCGACCACCACCGGCGACGACACCCCGCGGGCGGGCAGCGGGGCCTTCCAGCGGATGCCGTCTTTGTCGGTGAACGCCACCGGCATGTCCTTCTCGTCGGCCACGGCGGTCGCGCCCGACCCGCGGAACTGCGGCCAGTCGGCGGCGGGGGCGACGGACGCGAGGAGGAGGGCGATTACGGCGACGAGCCGCGACCGCAAGGGAGCGGGTTTTGATTCAACCGCTCCCTCGCGGTCGCGGCTCGTGTTGAACGTGGGAGCGGGTGATGTCAACTCCGCTCCCTCAAGGTCGCGGCTCGTGTTCGGCCTGTTGAACATGTTCACTTCTTCTCCTCCTTCTTAGCGGGGGCGGGGGCCAGTTCGCCGAGGTCGATGGTCGCTTGCTTGCCGTCTTTGGTGATCTGCTGTTTCAGCGGCAGTGCGCCGCCGGTGGTGTCGCACACGCGGGCGGTGAACTCCCACTCCTTCATCCACGGCTGCGCGCGGTCGTTCTGGCACACCTTCACCAGCAGTTCGTTCGCGCCCTTCTTCAGCGTCACGTTGGCCGTGTGCTGGTCCAGCTTGCGGCCGTGGTGGTACTCGTCGCGGAAGTACACCTCCTTGCCGTTCACGAACACCTTGAGCGCGTTCTTGCTGGCCAACCGCACCTGACATTTGGTCTCGTCGGGTGCCACCAGTGTCGCCACCGCATACGCCAGCACGTCCTTCGTGTCGGCCACGGCCGCGTTCATGTCCAGGCTGCCGTAGGGGTCGTGGCTCTGGGCGTACTTCCAGCCGCTGCGGTCGGTCGCCTGCTCCGGCGGGTACGCCACGCCGAACCCCTTCTCCTCCTTGTTGTCGAACGTCCGGCTCACGTTCCACTCGGTGACGAACCCGAAGTGCTTGGTGATGTTCTTCTCGACGCCCAGCTTCTTCAGCCGGGCGGCGATGTCCTCCACCTGGTCCTTGTCGCGGGCGGAGTCGAACAGTTCGCCCAGTAGCACTTTCACACGGTCCGCGTCCGACTCCAACTCTATCGCTTTCAACGTGGCGGCGATGGCGTCGCGGCGCATCTCAAGGCTCGGGTCGTTGATGAAGAGGGGCAGCACCCCTTCAGCCAACTTCTTGTCGGCCTTCGTAATGAGTTCAAAGGCCAACCGCCGTGCGGCCGGGTTCCGCTTGGTGTCTCCGGCGAACGCCCACACCTTGTCGATGTCCAGAGTGCGGCCGACCTTCGCTTCTCCCTCCATGATGGCGTTGACGGCCGACCGCAGCCAGTTGGCGGCCAGCGGGGAGGCACCGTCGAAGGCGCTGAGCGTGGGCCAGAGGGCATCTTCCCCGCCGGCCACGACCGCCTTCCACCCCTTCGCGGCGTCTTCGGAGCCGGCCCCTTCCGGGCCGACCGCCTTGATCGCCTTCAGCCCGTCGGCCACCGGCTTGGGCACGTCGGCGGCGAGGCCGACCGACGGCCAGACGGCCCCCGCCAGCACGAGAAACAGAATCCGTCGCATGGCAGCGTCTCCAGGTGTTCGCCCGACGCGCAGCGTGCGGCGGGCCAACCAAACTAGTGTGCGACTCCCGCCCGCGGTTGGCATCGTCTTCCCCCGCCCGCCGCGGTACCATTTCACGCCCGCCCAGGATACCGCCGCGTGACTCGCACCGTGTTGAAATTCGCCTTCTGGTTGGCCCTGGCCGTGTGGACCGTGCTGCTCGTGCGGCCGACCTCGCAGGAGATCACCAGCGGGCTGAAGGAGTGGAACGACATCCTGCCGTACCTGGTGGCGAAGGCGCTGCACCTGACGGCGTATGCCGTGTTCGCCGGGTGGGGGCTGGCGGTGTTTGGGCGGTGGCGGTGGTGGGTGGTTGGGGCGGTGGCGGCTCACGCCATCGTGGGCGAACTGGGGCAGTACCTGGGAAACGAGTGGTTCGCCACCGGGCGGGTGGGCAGTCCCACCGATGTGTTAATCGACTGGACCGGCATGGCGACGGGGTGCGGCGTGTGGTGGGTGGGTCATCGGTTCGCCCGTCGGGGTGTGCCACTGGAGATCGGCAGTCCCCCCACCCGCCGGGTTCACGGTGTGAACTCCGGCGACCTCCCCCGCAAGGGGGGAGGTGGGGGTTGACGGCTCCGCCGCCCCAGTCACCCACGCGACAAACCCCACACCCCACACCTCCCCCCTTGTGGGGGAGGTCGGACGGCTCTGCCGTCCGGGTGGGGGGGTGACTGCCGACTTCCAGTAGCACACCCCGCCCGCTGGTTGCGGTTGGCATCTCCCCCGTCTTGAACTACGCTACGCCCCCGACCTTCCCCCTTCACGCGACGTGTGGCCATGTCTGCTGCGTCCGTCGTCAGCCCACCAACGACTCACAAGCCCGTGCGGTTCGACCAGCGTCTGGCGGTGGCCGGCGGGATCGTGTTCATCGCCAACGCCGAGCTGCTGGTGCTGCACGCGGTCGCCGGCCGACTGCTCGCCCCGTTCGTCGGCTCGTCGCTCGAAACGTGGGCGGCAGTAATCGCCGCGTTCCTGGCCGGCCTCGCGGTGGGCAGTGCGTTCGGCGGGCGGGCGGCCGACCGCAAGCCGACCGCCGGCACGCTCAGCGTGTGGCTGCTCGTCGGCGCGATGTCTGCCGTGTGGGTCGTGCTGCTGCCCATCCTGTTGAACAACACGTCGCTTCACACCCTGTTGCCGCTCGGCCCGCGGATTCCCGTGCTCGCCTTCCTGCTCGGCTTCCCGGCCGGCTTCGCGCTCGGCGTGCTCTCCCCGCTGGCCGTTCGCATCGGACGGGTTGGGTGGCTGGTGGTCGCCCTCGCGGTAGTCGGCGGGCTGACGGGGCACGTCGTCGCGTCGCTCGTGCTGCTGCCCGCGTTCACGCTGAATCAGATCGTGATCGGCACGGCGGCAGTGTTGTGTGTGCTGGCCGCGGCGGTGTCGGCCGTGCGCCTCAACCCGCCCGCGGAAGTCGAACGCCGCTTGCACCCCGCGCTCATGCCGCCCGAGTTGCCCCCCGCCCCATTCCCGCTGTCGGCCGCGATCACCTGGAGTGCGACCGGTACCGCCGCCGGTGTCGCGCTCGGCACCTTCGTTCTGTCGGCTGCCATTCTGGTGCCCGTAGCGGCGGCAGTGTTGGCGACGGCGGCCGTGGCCGGGTGGAAGCGGGCGAACCTGGCGCGCGTGCTGTGCGTGGCGGGCGGGGTGACCGTCGGCGGGCTGATGGTGCTAGTGAACGCCCATCCACATTCGGTTGAAACGGACGACGCGGAGCCGTTCCCGCTCGAAGCGGTGTACGCGGCGAAGGACGCCCACCCCGATTCGCAGCGGGTGCTGGTGATTGGCGGCGGGTCTGCGTTCCCGCGGTGCGTGCGAGAAAAGGTGCCAACGGCCGCGGTGGAGATGGTGGACAACGGCCGACCGTTCGTGACGGAGCGAGCCGAGAAGGGTGTGTATCACGTCGTCTCGCTGGACGCGACGGGCGGCAAGCTGCCGTATCACCTGCTCACGAAAGAGTGCAACGAGGCGGTGAAGAAAACGCTGACCGACGACGGGCTGTACCTCGTGACGGTGCGTGACGCGGTTGACGGCCGGCTGTGGAAGTCGGTTTACGTGACGCTGACGGAGAGCTTCCCGCACGTGGCGGTGACGTTCCCGAAGGGCACGTTCGACCCGGAGAAGCCGGAGCGGAGCGTGATCGTGATCTGTGCCGGGAACACGCCGATCGAACCCGGCCGCTGGGCGGAGATGATGTACCGGCAGACGGGGAGCGGCAGCGGGGTGTACGTGCTGCCGGCCGACGCGACCGACCAACTGCTGGCCGCCGACACGCCGATCCTGCTGACCGACCAGTACACCCCCGTAGACAGGCTGAGCCGCGGGCAGTGACACGGGTAGGGCGGGTCGCCGTCGAACGGAGCGAGACAAGCCCCGCCGCAAACCCGCCATCGCGGATCGCCCAACTGGAACCGCGGCCGGCAGGGGGCGGGGGTGCACCAC
>JANNVG010000660.1:0-2461 GCA_031414395.1 Fimbriiglobus sp. | reverse complement strand
CGGACTCACGTCGCGCCGTTCGCCAAATCGGCTCACCAGTCATCCAGTTGCAGGGCCGGCGGGGCGGCGGGGGCGTTGCCGAGCATCTTCTTCATCACGTCGGCGTACACCGCCTCGCTGGGCAGGGCACTCTCCTCGGCGACAGTGCGGGTGATGACCGCGTAGGGCGTCTCGTCGGCCGGCGTGCGTCGGAATTCGAGCGTCCACACCGGCCGGCCGGTCTCGGTGGTGTAGTGAAGGAAGATGTGGGCGGGCTTGCTCTCCTCCGGCGGGAGGGACTCCCCGGCGGGCACCCTCCCGCTCGGCGGTTTGTCCCCCGGTCGCCGGACCGGCAGGATGTACTCTTTGCCCACCTCGGTGCCGATGCCATCCGACAGGCGGGTGCGGAGGGTTTCGCTCGCGGTCCCGCTTCGATCCTCAACAGAAATGGAGACGGCCGGCGTCTCGGGGCCGTCGAGTGAGTCGAGCAGGGTGAGGAAGGCGTCCCTCGGTTCCGGCTCGGCGTTCGTCCGGACGGCCAGCCCCTGCCGCTTGGCCGCGTACAGCTCCTTCAGCTTCTTCGTGGCCTCGGCGTGGTGCGCCCCGGTGTTCGGGTCGGCGATGTAGTGCCGCAGGTCGGCCGGGCTGGTCTGGTTGACCGCCGCGAACGCGCCCTCGTCGTGCAGCGGCTTGTTGGTGAACGTGAACCCGGCGAACACCGCCCCGCCGACGAGCAGGATGACCAGATACCGCAGCAGGCCGCTCGGCTTGCCGCGGGCCGGGCGGACCTCTTCCGGCAGGTCGTCTACGTCGAGCGCCACCTCACTCATGCCGGACGGCACGCGCTCGTTCACCACCATGAACCGTGCCATTGCCCCGAGTTCGGCTTCCGACACGTCGCTCCACCAGCCCTCACTCGCCCCCCGCCGCAGGTGCCCCAAGGCGTCGTAGTAGTCGGCCACGTAAAGCGCGACCGCCCGCGACGGCACCGGCACGCTGAAGGTTCCCGCCTCGGTGCGGACCTTCACCGCCGAGTCGCCGTCCGGTTCGGCGGCGGTGTCGTCGTCCAGCCGGGCGTACGCCAACTCTTCGCCCTTGCCGACGAACACGTGTTCGGGGTCGAAGTAGACGAACTTGCCGGCGTAGCGGTCGGGGCCGGCGAACCAGCGGCGGAACGCGTACACGATCAGCCAGCCGCCGAGCATGACGCCGGCCGTTTGCAGCATGGCCATCGCCCACGGCGCTTTGTTCGTGCTGTACCCGAACCACAGGAACAGCGGGATGACGACGAGGCCGATGAGGAAGGCGAAGACCGCCCGCGCGTCGCTGGTGGCCTCGAACACGCCGGGCATCCCGCGCCCGCGGGCCTGCCGCACGGCGCGCAGGTAGGCCTTGGTATCCGGGTCGAGTTGCGAGTAGGCGATGGTGCGGAGCATGAGATCTCTCGTTCCCACGCTCCGCGTGGGAACGTGGCCCAGACGCTCCGCGTCCCGCCACCTCGCCACGACGCGGAGCGTCAAAGACAGCGTTCCCACGCGGAGCGTGGGAACGAGGGTTCAGTCACTCAGCTTGTGCGGGACGAATCGGCTGGTGTTCTGCGTCACCAGTTGGTCGTCCTCGCGGATGCCGATGCCGCACGCCCACCCGTTCACCACCCAACTGCCGATGACCGGGTAATTGCCGTCGTGCGGCTTGAGCGGGCCGAGCTGCTGGAACACGCTGGCGGCGGTGTCATACTGGCCGTCGGTCTCGAGTTCGATCTGCCCGTTCCGCACCACCTGAATGTTCGCCCCCTCGCGGGCGTGAATCGGCTTCCGCACGTAGCTGCCGTGCTCCGGGCGGTCGAACCACGCGGGCAGCAGGAACGGCGAATCCGGGAATAACTGGTAGAGCAGCGGCAGAATGGCTTTGCAACTCAGGATCATCTTCCACGGCGGTTCGATCCACTGCGTGCGGCTGTCCGGGATGTGCTTGCCGAAGTCCTCGCGGCTGAGCCACTCCCACGGGTAGAGCTTGAAGCAGCGGCGGATGGGCATGTTGCCCGGTGCCATGAACCCGCCCGCCTTCTCGTCGTACCCGATGGCCTCCACGTCCACGTAATACGTCTCGATATTGGCCTGAATCGCCGTGTCGCGGAGGTACTCGGTGGTGATGTAGTCTTCCACGTTGCTCTCGATGGCGGCGAAGTGGATGGGAGTGTCGTCGCCCTCCCGCACCTTCGCCCACGCCTCCACCAGCCGGTCGTGGATGTTGTTGAACTGGTCCCCGCGGTCGTCGGTCTCCTTCAGCCAGTGCCACTGCGCGACGCTCGCTTCGACGAGTGCGGTCGGCGTGTCGGCGTTGAACTCCAGCATCTTCGGCGGGCCGACGCCGTCGTAGGCCAGGTCGAACCGCCCGTACACGCTCGGCCAGTCCACATCCCAACTGCGGACGTCGAGGGCCTCGAACTCCGGCGGGATGAGGAAGAGCGGGAACAGCTTCT
>JANNVG010000659.1:0-4084 GCA_031414395.1 Fimbriiglobus sp. | reverse complement strand
TCGGCGAGAGTCGGCCACCCTACCAGACACACCCCATGCGATCCCCCGTTGCCCTCGTGCTGGCCGTTGTGCTGGTGTCGCCGGAGGTGTCGCCCATGTCCGTCGCCCGCTCGGCCGAGCCGCCCGCCAAGACGACACCCGCCCTCACCCGCGAGCAGGCGTCGGCGTTCGCCAAGCTCGCCCTCAAGAACCTCGACCAGGAGTTCCCGCACAAGCCGGGCGTGGTGTGGGCGAAGGCCGACGAGGTGAAGCTCCCGAAGGCCACGCACCCGGCGTTCTTCGGCAGCTTCGACTGGCACTCGGCCGTTCACGGGCACTGGATGCTGGTGCGGGTGGTGAAGTTGTATCCCGACCTGGCGGAAGCGAAGAAGGTCCGCGAGGTGCTCGCCGCCCACCTGACGGTCGACCACATCAAGGCCGAAACCGCGGTGTTCGCGCAGAAGGAGAACAAGTCGTTCGAGCGGCCCTACGGGTGGGCGTGGCTGCTGAAGTTGGCCACCGAACTGCACGCCTGGGACGACCCCGACGCACGCTCGTGGGCCGCGAACCTGAAGCCGCTCGCCGACCTGATCGCCTCGCGGTACGTCGAGTTCTTCCCGAAGCAGACGTACCCCGTCCGCAGCGGCGTGCATTCCAACACCGCGTTTGGCCTGACCTTCGCCCACGACTACGCCAAGGCGGTGGGCGACAAGAAGCTGCGGGAGGCCATCGAAGACCGGGCGAAGAGCTACTACGGGAAGGACGAGGACGCGCCGGCGCGGTGGGAACCCGACGGCGTCGACTTCTTCTCGCCGAGCCTGTGCGAAGCCGACCTCATGCGACGGGTGTTGACCAAAGACGAGTTCCAGGCGTGGTTGACGAAGTACCTGCCGGGGCTGGGCAAGGGCGAGCCGGCCACGCTGTTCACCCCCGCCACCGTGACCGACCGCACCGACGGGCACCTGGTTCACCTGGACGGGCTGAACCTGAGCCGGGCGTGGTGCCTGAAAGGGATCGTGCAAGCGCTGCCGGCCGACGACGCGCGGCGGAAGACGCTGCTGGAATCGGCGACGAAGCACGCCGAGGCCGGGCTGAAGCACGTGACGAGCGGCGACTACGCCGGCGAACACTGGCTGGCGTCGTTCGCCGTGTACATGTTGTCGGTGGACGAGAAGTAGCGGCGCCAACGGTCGCCCCGGCCGCTCGCACTCGCCCTTCCCCACTTCCCCCCGTTCCGCTACCCTGCCGCCCATCCCCCCGCGTGGCGCCGCCCGTGCCCTTCACCCGCTCGCCGCTGGTTCACCTGCTCGCCCTGCTGTTCGTCGGCGGGGTGATGGCCGTCGCCCCGCTGGTCAACCACGCCCGCACCGACACGCCCCTCGGCTGGCCGGTGTTCGCCGACACCCCGCCGTCGCACGACCCGCCGGCGAGCGTGGGCAAGAACAAAGACTACCCGCTGTGGTACTTCGTCGGCCGCACGGTGGTGGAAGACGCCACCCTCCGCACGCCCGACGGCGACCCGTGGCCGCTCTACCCGACCGAGCCGGGCGTGGCGTACCCGTTCATGTACCCGCCGTTCGCGGCCGTGTGCCTGGCGGCGCTCAGCCTGCTCGGGCCGACGGGCATGGTGATCGCACTGATCGTGTTGAACGTGCTGAGCGTGGGCGTGGCGGTCGAGCTGAGCGTGCGCATGGTAGCCGGCACCGGCAACGTGAGCGTGTGGCTGCGGGTGATCCCGTCCGCGCTGTGCCTGTTCTTCATCAACGACATGTTCCTGCTCGGCCAACCGAACCTCGGGCTGCTCTGCCTCGTGCTCGGCGGGCTGATGCTCACCCGCACCGGCAAGCCGGGGCAACAGGTGCTCGGCGGCGGGCTGTTCGCACTCGCCACCGCGCTGAAGGCGTTCCCGGCGGTGGTCATCGTGTACCTGCTGTGGCGGCGGCAGTGGACGGCGGCGGCGGCGATGGTCGGCTTCTGCGTGCTGTTCTTCGTGGCGGTGCCGGCGGGCGTGCGGGGGTGGGATCGCAGCTTGAGCGAACTGAAGCAGTGGGCCGACGGGATGCTCTTCCGGCAGGGGGAAAGCGGTGTGGGCCAACGACCGGAGCAGAGCGTCGGGTGGCGGAACCAGAGCCTGCTGGGGGTGACGAACCGGCTGCTGCGGCCGGCGAACGCGAAGGCGGAGGAAACGTCGAACGAGACGAAGCGGCAGATGCTGAGCGCGCAGTTCACCGGGCCGGCGGCGGCGGTGGCGACCGCGGTGCAACCCGGCACGCCGGGCGAGCCGCAGTTTGTGAACGTGGTCGATCTGGGGTACGGCGGGGCGATGATCGCGGTGGTGGCGGTCGCGGCGGCGCTCGGGCTGGGGTTCGTGCTGCTCATGCCGAAGAAGCGAGACCGCACCCGCGACACCGACGCCGCCGAGTTCGGCCTGTTGGTCATCCTCATGACCGTCGGCACGCCCTACGCCTTCGGGTACTACTTCGTCTGGCTGCTCTACCCGCTGACGGTGCTGACGCACCACGCGCTGAAGGGAAGCCGAACCGCGTGGTGGCTACTGGCGGGCGTGCTGGTACTGCTGGCGATCACCGCGGGTCAGGCGTTCAAGTGGCGACTGCCGATGGCCTACGGGTCGCTCTTCTGGGCGTCGATGGTGGCACTCGCCGGCTGCGCGTGGGCGATGCTGCGGGTGCGGAAGGCGACTGCTCTGCCATCGCCGACCACGTCCCGTTAAACTCCCCATCGTCCGCCGAAGGAGCGTTCACAATGGCCCCCGCCGTCGCCGACCCGCCCAAGCTGCTCTCCGCCGAGGAGTTCGCCGCCATGCCCGAACTCGGGCGTTTCACCGAACTCGTGAAAGGAGAGGTGATTCACGTGCCCCCGCCCAGCTTCCGTCATGGTGTCGTGTGCCTCAACGTCGCGGGCGAACTGCGGGACTACGTCCGCCCGCGTGCGCTCGGGCGCATCACCATCAACGATTCCGGCGTCGTCACCGAGCGCGACCCGGACAGCGTTCGCGGGGCGGACGTGGCGTACTTCAGCTACGAGCGGTTGCCGAAGAGCGTGATGCCCCGAGTCTACCCGGACGTGTCCCCGGAACTGGTTTTCGAGGTGATGTCCCCGGACGACGTGTTCCGGGAGGTGATGGAGAAGGTGGACGAGTACCTGGCCGCCGGTGTGCTGCTGGTGTACGTCATCGACCCCAGCCGGGAGCAGGCCATGCTGTTCCAGAAGGGCACGCTCGGCACACTGTTCGGCCCGACCGACGAGATGACCTTCCCCGGCGTGCTGCCCGACCTGCGAATCCCCGTCGGCCCGCTGTTCTCGGAATCGTCCCCATGACCACCCCCGCCAACCGCCCGTCCGATGTGCCCGCGGACGTGCTCGCCGAACTGAACGCCGGCACCCGCGAGTCGCGCAATCTCGCCGAAGGGCTGGCCGTCGATTTCGCCGCGCTGCTCGTCGCCGCCGTGCCCGACGTGCCCGACGACTACCTGCAAATGGTGACCGACGCGGCCGGCGACGGCATCAAGCTCCGCATGGAACTGGTCGGCGGCATTCTGCTTCGTCACCTCGCACCGGAGCGGGTGGCGGAACTCATCTCACACCCGTCCGACACGGTCCGCGGGTGGGCGTGCTACGTCATCGGCCTGCACCCGAAGGGGAAGTTGAAAGACCGCCTCGCCCTCATCCGCCCGTTGGCCGACGACCGGCACTTCGGCGTCCGCGAGTGGGCGTGGATGGCGGTGCGGTGGCACCTGGCGGAGAACGTCAATCACGCGGTCAAGCTGCTGGTGCCGTGGACGGCCGACGCCTCGCCGTTCGTCCGCCGGTTCGCCGTGGAAGCCACCCGCCCGCGCGGGGTGTGGGCGAAGCACATCGAGGTGCTGAAGACGAACCCGGCGCTCGGGCTGCCGCTGCTCGACCCGCTGAAGGCCGACCCGGAGAAGTACGTTCAGGACTCGGTGGCGAACTGGCTGAACGACGCGGCCAAGTCGGATCAGGTGTGGGTGACAACGGTGTGTCAGCGGTGGTTGCGGGAGTCCGACTCGCCGCACACCGAGCGAATCTGCACGCGGGCCGTGCGGAGTGCCGGGTAAGGTGGCCA
>JANNVG010000658.1:0-1606 GCA_031414395.1 Fimbriiglobus sp. | reverse complement strand
CCGCGACGACCCGTCGGCGGAAGGCAAGGCGGGTCGTCGCGGCGGTCGGCAAGGTTCGCCCTCCCGACTGTCGGAACGGCCGCTGCGGTCCCTACTCGACCCGCCCTACAAGACGGGAACTGGCTCACGCTCGGCGAGCGGCGGGTCAGAATCACTCGCAATCGTGACACCACCTTCACTTTTCTCATTGACACGCAGGCCGCGGGCTGGCACATTCAACACACGTTCCGGTATTCGTCCGCCGGGGCGCCCCGCCTCCCACCACTTTCCGTTCCGAGGTCCGCCCGTGTTCCAGATCACCGGGGCCGCTCAGCGGTTCTGCGACGGCGTCAGCCGCCGCAACTTCCTCCAGGTCGGCACGTTCGGTGCCGGTCTCACCCTCGCCGGCGCCCTGCGGCTCCAGGCCGCCACCACCAAGAAGGACAGTTCGCCCGGCACGCCCACCAAGCTGAAGTCGGCCATCTTCGTGTACCTCGGCGGCGGGCCGAGCCACATGGACATGTACGACCCGAAGCCGGACGCCCCGGCCGAGTACCGCGGCGAGTTCGCGGCCATCGACACCAACGTCCGCGGGGTGCAACTGAGCGAACACTTCCCCATGCAGGCGAAGATGTTCGACAAGCTGTCGGTGGTCCGCAGCCTCATCAGCGCCGACGAACACAGCGACAGCCTGGTGACGACCGGGTACACCGACCGCGCGAACGTGATCGGCAACCACCCCAGCTTCGGGGCGGTGGTGAGCAAGATCCGCGGCGACCAGAGCGGGGCCGTGCCGCCGTTCGTCAGCCTGCGGGGGATGAGCCGCGGCACCGAGCCGGGGTTCCTGGGCGTGGCGCACCGGCCGTTCACCCCGAGCGGACCCGGCAACGCCAACCTGAAGCTGGCCCAGGGCGTGTCGGCCGACCGCCTGGACGACCGCAAGGCGCTGCTCGGCGCGTTCGACGACCTGCGGCGGGACGTGGACGCCACCGGCACCATGAAGGGGATGGACAGCTACACCGAGAAGGCCATCGACATGGTGACCGGCGGGGTGGTGCGGTCCGCCCTGGACATCAAGAAGGAAGACGCCAAGACGCTGGAGCGGTATAAGGGCGTCGAGAACTTCCTGACCGCCCGCCGGCTGGTGGAAGCGGGGGTCGGGTTCGTCACGCTCAGCTACGGCGGGTGGGACACGCACAGCGACAACTTCAAGACGCTGAAGAAGCAACTGCCGATCCTCGACCGGGCCATCGCCAACCTGATTCAAGACCTGCACGACAAGGGGATGGGCGAGGACGTGGTGCTGATGGTGGCGGGCGAGTTCGGTCGCACGCCGAAGGTGAACATGAACGCCGGCCGCGACCACTGGAGTCCGGTGATGAGCGCGATGGTGGCCGGCGGTGGGCTGAAGATGGGGCAGGCGGTGGGCGCCAGCACCGCCCGCGGCGAGCGGCCGAAGGACAACCCGGTTACGGTGCCGCAACTGCTGTCCACCATCTACCGGGCCATCGGCATCGACCCGAGCCAGACGTTCCCGAACGGCAGCGGCCGGCCGATGTACATCCAGGACGACCGCGACGCCGTGAAAGAGCTGGTGGGGTAACAGCATGGCGAACGGCGCGACGTG
>JANNVG010000657.1:0-6459 GCA_031414395.1 Fimbriiglobus sp. | reverse complement strand
CGAAGCGTCGGCTCGCCCGCCCTACGAGGCCGCAAGGGACAGACTGAAAATGCTCTAGCGGTCAGCGGGTGGCCCGGCGGTACCAGTCCGTCAGGGCCGCTTTCTCCCGCGGGTCGGTCTCCAGCGCGGCCGCCGTCTGCGCGATCTTCGCCCCGCCTGCCGCATCCCCCTGCTGGTGGCGGCTGATGGCCAGGTACAAGTGGGCCTCGGCGTGCAGTGGGTGGAACTTCAGCGCCGCCCGGCAGTCGCTTTCCGCGGCGGCCCAGCCCCCTTGTTTCAGGCGGATGAACCCGCGGGCGATCAGCGGTTCGGCCGACCGCGGGCTCATGGCCACCCACTTCCCGGCCATCTCGAGCGCCAGGTCGAACTCGCCGGCGACGGTCGCCGCTTCGGACAGGGTTGTGACCGCCGACTCGTCCTGCGGGGCCAGCCGGTAGGCATTCTTCGCCGCCTTCAGCTTCTCCGCCCCCTCGCCCCGCTCGCTCCGCGCCGCCGACAGTGCCTCCCACGCCTCGGCGTCGCCGGGCCAGCGGGCGAGGGACTCTTTGAGCCGGCCGACCGCCGCCCCGCGCGGGTCGCCACGGGCAGCCACGTCGTTCGGCGTGACCAGCCGGGCGAACCGTGCCAGCGCGATCCCGAGATCGCGTTCCAGTTCGTCCGCGGGGAGCGACCCGCCGGTGCGGAATCGGACCAGCGGGACGGTGCCGAACGGCAGTGGGCGGGCGGGCGGTGTCGCGGTGGGTGTGCGGACGATGCGGTGGTTGGTCACACTGGCGTGAGTGATGTTGCTGCTGGCCGCCTTCGGCATGTGACAGGCGACACAACTGTCCGCCTTCGCCTCGCGGGCCGGTGCCGGGGCCGAGCAGCCGGTCGCCCCCGGAGACTGGTGGCAGGTCAGGCACTGGCGGCGGTAGTGGGCGTCCTTGTCGGCCGCGGCCGGCGCCATGTGCGGGTCGTGGCAACTGGTGCAGGTCATCTTCCCGCCGCTCTTCTGGAAGCACTGGCTCTGTTCCATCTGCTCGAACTGGCCGACCGACTTGTTCGCCGCGGCGAGGTCCGGGTGGCGGACGTACACGCTCACGAACTGGTCGAACGGCAGTCCAGGGCGGAACTCGAACGGACTCCGCCCGCGGCGGTTCACCCGCTCCTGACCCTGCAAGTGGCACTGCTCACAGACGGCCAACTGAAGCGCCGGCGACAAGTGCTTGGGGTTGACGATGGACGTGTCCGGGATGAGAGCGGTGAGTTTGTCGGCGCGTTCGGCCACATGCAGCCCGCCGGGACCGTGGCACCGCTCGCAGCCGATGGCCACCTGAGTGGCGAAGAGCGGCTCGTGGTATCGGTTCTGTGACCCCGCCACCGGCTCGACGTGATCGACGTGGCAGAACAAGCAGGGCGAACCGATGGGCCGTTGGAGGGTGCGGCCGATGCGGTAGCCGGGGGACACGTCCCACCGCTCGTCCGGCCCGAACCAGCTCACGGGCGACTGCCACACGCGGCCCCCCTCCGTGGTCAGGTACGAGCGGCCCCGCGTGCCCGACCCGATGGCCACCTGCACCGGCATCACCGCCTCCGGGCGTGTCGCGTCCGCCCCCTCCCCCTCTCGCAGCCGCACGCGGTGAGTCATCCCCTCCGCCGTCTTCTCCACCTCGAAGTCGAACGGCCCGGACGTGAACGTCGCCGGCCCCTTCGCCGGCAGCTTTTCCTTCAGCGGGGTCTGGGCGAGCAGGTCGGCCGACCGGCCCATCGGGTGGGCGTGGTACGACTTGCACACCGCCCGGTGACACCCCTCGCAGGCGGCGTCGCCGACGTACTTCACGTCCGGCTTCACGTTACGAAACGGGGTGGCGTACACCAGCCGCGGGTCGGGCGTGGGTGGGTCGGGGGTAAGTTCGCCCGCGGTCGTCGGCGGTGGGGTGTTCATCCCGGCCAAGTGCAGGCAGGCAAACACTCCGGCCGTCACCAGCACGGCGACGAACAGCCCGAGCACGAGCCAGCGGAGCGAGCGGCGTGGGCCGGTCATGGGCAACCTCGGTGTGGCGGACGGCGGCTCACCGCCGGGTCCGCGCTTCGTTCATCGCATACGTGATCGGCTCCGCCCTGGCGGGCGGGAAGGCCGGCGTGCCCGCGTGCCGGTACGCCTCCGGGCGGCGGTGGGCGAGCATCGCGTGCCCGGTGCGGCGGGCCTTTTCCGCCCGCAGTTGGGCGATGTCGATGGTCGAGACCACGATCTTCTCGCCGGGTCCGGGGTCGGCCTGACTGAGAATTCGCCCGTCGTAGTCCACAATCATACTGCCGCCGGGCCACGAGAACGGCGGGTAGTGGTGGGCGCTCGCCCCCTGGTTGGCCGCCACCACGAACGCCGTGTTCTCCAGCGCGCGGCAGCGGTTCACCACCGTCCACCAGTCCATCGGCGGCGTGGCGCCCCACGGGTCCATGTACGCGCTCACCCGGATGAGCACCTCCGCCCCTTGCAGGGCCAGCTCGCGGATGGCCTCCGGGAACAGCCAGTCGTAGCAGATGGCACACCCGAGCACGCCGATTTCCGTCTCGGCCACGGGGAACGGGTTGTCGGGGTAGTTCGGGATGTCGTGCGGGCTGGCGTGAACCTCCCACGGCAGCCACGGGTGTACCTTGCGGTACTTATAGAGCAGGCCGTCGGGGCCGATCAAGCAGGTGGTGTTGAACACCCGGCCGGGGTGCGTCGTATCCACTTCCAGGAAGCTGCCCGTCTGCACGTACACGCCGAGGTCGCGGCACTTCTTGTGGTAGCGGTCGGTCTGCTCGTTCGGCAGCGGCACGGCCAGGTTGTCGGCCAGCTCCTCGGCCGTCTCGTAGATGGGGGCGGCGTGGGCGAACTCGGGGAACGCCACCAGCCGCACGTCGCCGAACGGCCGGTAGCCGACCACCGCCCGGTCGATCATGGCCAGCATCCGCCCGACGCGGTCGGGCAGGTCGGCCCGCGTGGCCGGGTTGGGGAAGTCGGTCTGACAGGCGGCGGCCAAGTAGCGCATGGGGTGTATTCCAGGAAGAGTCGGCCCGCAGAGGACGCAGAACAGACGCAGATGAAAGCAGGTTTGAAGAAAGCAAGCAGTGCATGACGAAGCCAGGAATGCAGGAAGGGAATGTGTTTGCTCCTGCCTTCCTGGTTTCCTCATTCAAGACCCTGCTCTGATCCTGTCTTCGTCTGCGCCTGTGCTGCGTCCTCTGCGGGCCGACTTCACTGCTTCGCGTTGGTGGCGTCGAAGGGTTGCGGTATCTTTAACTGTCATCACCTGCAACGTCCATCACCCTTCTCTCCGGGGTCGCCGTGGATCCGTCTCCAACTCCCGTCGTCGTCCGCCGCCCGAAGGGCGCGCCCGCCCCATACATCCCGGCCATCGGCCCGTGGCTGCGGGTACTGCTGTGGGTGGTGTTCGCCGGGTTCGCCCTGATGGGGGCTACCGGCGTCTACCTGTCCGCCGTCCGCGTGCTGAACGTTAGCCTAGCGCCGAACAACTACACCACCCCGTTCGCCCTGTGGGTGTTCTTCGGGCACATCGTGTTCGGCGTGGCCGGCACGCTCCCGTTCGTGGCGTTCGGCGCGTTCCACTGGTGGACAGCCCGCCACCGCAAGAACCGCCTGGCGATCAAGCTCGGCATCCTGCTGTTCGCCGTCGGGCTGCTGGTGGCGGTCACCGGGTTCGCCCTCATCCAACTGGACGGCCTGCCACAACTGCCGGAGGGGACGGCCCAGCGGTGGGTGGTGTACGGGTTGCACATCGTGCTGCCGGTGGCGGCGGTGTTCGCGTACATCTGGCACCGGCGGGCCGGCCCGCCGATCAAGTGGAGGCTGGCGTGGGGGTGGGCGGGCGGCGTCGGCGTCATCACCGCCGTCATGCTCGTCATGCACGCCCAAGACCCGCAGAAGTGGGGGCGGGAGGGGCCGAAGGAGGGGGCGGAGTACTTCGAGCCGTCCATGAGCCGCACGGCCGACGGCAAGTTCATCGACGCCGACGTGCTGATGATGGACGCGTACTGCGCCAAGTGCCACCAAGACGTGGCCAACGACCACTTCCACTCGGCCCACAAGTTCAGCTCGTTCAACAACAAGGCGTACCTGTTCAGCGTCCGCGAGACCCGCAAGGTGGGGCTTGAGAAGGACGGCAACGTGAAGGCCAGCCGGTGGTGCGCCGGCTGCCACGACCCGGTGCCTTTCCTGGGCGGGGCGTTCGACGACCCGAAGTTCGACGACGTGAACCACAAGACGGCCCACGCCGGCATCACCTGCACCGCCTGCCACGCCATCACGCACGTGAACGGCACGTTCGGCAACGGCGCGTACACGATGGAGGAACCCGCCCACTACCCGTTCGCCACCAGCACCGACCCGACGTTGCAGTGGATGAATCAGCAACTGGTGAAGGCCAAACCCGACTTCCACAAGCAGACCTTCCTGAAGCCGTTGCACAAGTCGGCCGAGTTCTGCGCCACCTGCCACAAGGTGAGCCTGCCGGTGGAACTGAACCACTACAAGGAGTTCCTCCGCGGGCAGAACCACTACGACAGCTTCCTGCTCAGCGGCGTGTCGGGGCACGGGGTGCGGAGCTTCTACTACCCGCCGACGGCGAAGGAGAACTGCGCCGCCTGCCACATGCCGCTGAAGGCCAGCACCGACTTCGGGGCGAAGGACTTCGACAAGAGCGGCACCGCGAAGGTCCACAACCACCGCTTCGCCGGGGCGAACACCGGCCTGTTCACCCTGCTCAAGAACGACCCGAAGTACAGCCAGTATGCGGCCGGGTTTGACGAGACGATCAAACTGCACGAGGGCTACCTGAAAGGCGCCCCGGACGGCACCGACAAGAAGGTGCGGATCGACCTGTTCGGCCTGAAGGCGAACGCGAAGGACGCTCCGGTGAGCAAGCTGCGGCCCGAACTGCCCACGTTGCAACCGGGCAAGAGTTACCTGGTGGAGGTGGTCGTTCGCACGCTCGCCATCGGCCACCACTTCTCGCAGGGGACGGTCGATTCGAACGAGATCTGGGTGGACTTCAAGGCCACGAGCGGGGGCAAGGAGATCGCCCGCAACGGCGGCATGACCGGCCCGGACAGCGGCGAGGTGGACCGCTGGTCCCACTTCATCAACGTCCACATGCTCGACCGCAACGGCAGCCGCATCAACCGCCGCAACCCGCAGGACATCTTCACCCCGCTGTACGACAAGCAGATCCCGCCCGGCGGCGCCGCCGTACTGCACTACCGCCTGGACATCCCGGCCGACGTGAAGGGGCCGGTGGAACTGTCCGCCAAGCTCCGCTACCGCAAGTTCGACGACGAGTACATGAAGCTGGTCCACGAGGGGAAGCCGTACCCGACGCTGCCGATCATCGACGTGTGCAGTGACGCGGTGACGCTGCCGGTGGCGGGCGGGCCGGCGGTGTCGGAGCAAACGTCGCCGATCAAACCGGCGTGGCAGCGGTGGAACGACTACGGCATCGGCAACCTGCTCGAAGGGGGCGGCAAGCGGGGCAACTTCAAGCAGTCCGAGGACGCCTTCCGCCAGTTGCTCACGCTCGGCGAGAAGGACGCCGTGCCGCACGGCCACCTGAACCTGGCCCGCACGTTCATCGAAGAGGGCCGGCTGGACGAAGCGGCGAAGGAACTGGAGGCGAGCGGCAAGTGCGAGGTGCCGGCCGCGTGGTGGAGCCGCCTGTGGTTCACCGCCCAGGTGAACGCCCAGAACGCCGGCCGCACCGAAGACCTGTTGGCCGTCATCGCCGACCTGGAAAAGCTGCTCGACCCGAAGGGCCAGCCGGCCGACCGCGGGTTCGACTTCACCAAAGACTACGTCGCCTGGAACATGCTCGCCAACCTGCAATTCAAGGTGCGGAAGGCCCACCCGGAAGGGTCGGCCGAGCGGCGGACGGCCACCGTCAAAGCGATCCAGTCGGCCGAACGGGTGATCGCCCTGGACGCGGAAGACGTGACCGCCCACGACCTGCTCGCGCTCGCCTACGGCGAGTTGGCCGGGAACGTGCCGGCCGTGACGACCAAGTCCGACCCGCGCGCCGACCTGATGACGAAACAAGCGGCGGTCGCGGCCGACGCGAGGGAAGCCGCCGTCGCCCGACGGCAGGCGTGTGACCTGCTCCTGGCCGACCTGCCGAAACTCCCCGCTCCGAAACTGACCACCATGCGGGAGGTGATGGGCAAACTGCGGCCGGCGTTCCACGCGGAGAAGGATGCCGCCGTGCAGTCGGCCCTGGCCGGCGTGCTGGCAGTGTACCACCGCGAGTCGCACGAGATCTACAAGCCGGACGAGGTGGCCCGGTCGAACGCCACCCGCATCTACCGGGCGAAGAACCCGGCTGCGAATTATGCCGCTGGCGACCGGGTGATCTACCCGACCACCCCGCAGCACCGTGCGGCGATCGTGACCACCGGCGAACTGCCCAAGTAGGCGAACGGCGCGACGTC
>JANNVG010000656.1:0-2010 GCA_031414395.1 Fimbriiglobus sp. | reverse complement strand
GGGCTTTGTGGTTCTGGCTACCCCGGCCCGCATGGGCCGTGGGTGCAACCCGCTCGTGACTGGCACCCGCGGCCCTGGCGGGCCGGGTTCGCCCGGATCGGGATCGTCTTGCCCTCCGCCCTCGCTCACGCTATACGCCCGCCCGGTTCGCCGTGAGGTGGTGGATGCTCGTTCGCCGTTGGCTGATGCTCGCGTTCGCCCCGCTGGTGCTGCTCGCCCTGCCGGCGTGCGGGGGCAACGGACCGCTGTTGCCCCTCCGCCCGCCCGTCGAACCGTTCCCGCCGCCGGTGAAGACGACTTCGAGCAAAGCCCGGCCGACCGGCCAGTTCGCCAGCTTGCAACCCGGCGAGCGGATCGCCCTCCACCCGGTCACGGAAGCCCGCCACACCACACCCATCGAAGACACGCTCCACCACCCGCCGGCCGCGTTGCCCCCGGTGAGCGTTGGCGAGATCGTTCCGCCACTGGAATCCGAGCCGCCCTCGCCCCTTGTATTCGCCTTCCGCGCGTTCCACGACAACCAGCCCGACAAGGCCATCGAACACCTGAAGGCGTTCGACTCGGCCAACCAGGAGCTGCTACTGCAACTCATCCCGGCGGTGGTGCAGGCGTCGAAGGCGAAGCTGGACAAGCCCAACACGGACGAGCCGACCGCCCTCGCCAAGCAGTTCGAGGCCGCCGCCGCCACCATCCTGAAGCGGACCGGGTTCGGCGTGCGGAAGGCGGTCGTGTGCCTGGCGGTGGACGGGTTCGGCGTGTACACCCCCGTCACCGACCCGACCGGCCTGCGGAAGGGGTCGCTGTACTCGGTGTACGTCGAACTGGAAAACGTGCCCTGCCTGCCGGACGTGCGCGCGGACGGCGTGAAAGGGTTCCTCACCCGCCTGGAGTGCGAGATGCGGGTGTCGGACGAGTACGGGCAGACGGTGGAAATTCAGGACGTGAAGACGAAGTCGCTCGGCCCGAAGAGCACGACCAGCAAGAGCGAGTTCACCCGCAGCCCGGTCCGCGACTACTTCCTGGCGGCGGTACTACAAACGCCCACCCGGCCGGGGGCGTACACGGTCACGTTCGAGGTCCGCGACCCCCGCACCGGGCGGAGCGTGAGCAAGCCGATCCCGTTCCGCGTCCAATGAGTTCCAGGTTCCAAGTTCCAGGTTCCAAGTCAGAAAGCAGTCGAACTGCCGACCGGCCGTGGTGTCGTACACTTCCAACTTGGAACCTGGAACTTGGAACCTGGAACTTCCGATGATCACCTTCCACGCCGGCGGCGTCACCCGCGACGAGCGACAGGCGGCGCTGGGCCAACTCGGGGCGACGGTCTGGTTCACCGGCCTGAGCGGGAGCGGCAAGAGTACGCTGGCGGTGGCGGTGGAGCAGGTGCTCGTGCGGGGCGGGCACGCGGCGTATGTGCTGGACGGCGACAACATCCGCTTCGGGCTGAACGCCGGGCCGAAAATTCTGGCCGACACCCGCGGGTACGCCCCCGAGTTGGCCGCCCGCTTCGGCCTGGGGTTCAGCGCCGCCGACCGCGAGGAGAACGTGCGGCGGATCGGCGAGGTGGCCAAGCTGTTCGCCGACGCGGGTGTGATCGCGCTCACCAGTTTCGTCAGCCCGTACCGCAAAGACCGTGACGCCGTGCGGGCCATCCACGACGCCAACAAGACCGGCCCGCTGCCGTTCGTCGAGGTGTTCGTCAACACCCCGCTGGCCGTGTGCGAGTCGCGCGACCCGAAGGGGTTGTACCGGCAGGCACGGGATGCCGTGGCGAGCGGCAAGGGGATGAGCTTCACGGGCATCGACGACCCCTACGAGCCGCCGGCGAATCCCGAGGTGACGGTGAACATGGCCACGCAATCGGTGGAAGAGGGCGTGGCGGCGGTGTTCAAACTCTTGGCCGAGCGCGGGCTGATTCGCGGGTAACTTGGCGAGCCGTGGGGGCGGGGGTGGCGGGGGGGGTTTTTTAAACGCCGCCCCACCCAGCACCCGGCGCCCACCCCCCCCCCGCCG
>JANNVG010000655.1:0-12018 GCA_031414395.1 Fimbriiglobus sp. | reverse complement strand
GCCGATGATCGTCGCCCACCCGAAGGCGTTCACGCACGTGATCGTCGAGCTGCTCGGGCCGATCCGCCGCGGGCACCGGACGTACCCGGCCGGCTACCAGCTCGCCGCCCAGGGGCCGCTCGGCGAGACGGTGGTGACGGCCCTCGACGGGGACGGGCTGGCTTTGGTGGTGCGGGCCGACCGCCTGCGGGTGGTGAGCACGCCGAAGGCGACCGCCGCCGCGACCGTGCCGGTGCTGTCCAATCTGATCGCCCGCGGGGTGCTCCGCCGGGCGAGTGACCTGAACTGACCCCGACCACCACTGCGGAGATCGACCGTGACGATGAACGAACTGACCGCCGCCGGCGGGCACGCCTTCCCGACCGACGGCGAGTACGGGGCCTACACCGCCGGCATGACGCTCCGCGACTACTTCGCGGCTGCCGCCCTGTCCGGCATCGTCGCGGCCCACAGCGGTGAGACCGCGCTGCCCGCCGACGACAAGGCCGCCAGGTGGAGTTACCAGGCGGCCGACGCCATGCTCGCCGAGCGGGTCAAGCCGCGGCCGGGAACGCCCGCGTGATCGGGCCGAAGTGCAAGCACTGCAACGACCCGGCCCGGAAGGTGAACCGCCCCCGCGGGCTGTGCTGGGGCTGCTACTACACGCCGGGCGTGCGGGACATGTACCCGAGCACCAGCAAGTACGCCCGCTGCGGGGTGGGCAACGGGACGGGCGCCGGCCGGGTGCTGCCGGCGAAGGGCACCAAAGCGTTGCCCGGCACGCCCGAGAAGATGGCCGTGCTGGCCGAGCGGGCGGCACTCGGGCAGCGGCTGTGGCACCCGAAAGACGCTACCCACGAACAGGGGGCGGAAGCCCGCGACGAAGACGACTGACGCGAACCACCCGCGCTCCCGCGGGGACGGCCGCCAGGACCGGCCGAGGGGGGGGGATTCGGCGTGAGTACCCCGGCCCGCATGAGCCGACCACCACGCCAGCCGGCCGCGGGGGAACTCCCCCTGCGGGAACCGGCCGCCGGCCCGCCGGCGAGAGGGCGTCATCCCCGACGCCCGGCGGGCAACTCGACACGCGGGCGGGCACGGCGACCCGCAGTCGGCCGACGGAGCACCCGGAGAGCGATCCTACTCCGCTTGCAACGCAACCCGACTCCACCCGGTTCGATTCCGGGGCGTGTCCCTGGTGTGAGATTCGGTCTGCTCCTTCCCGCTTCGAGGTCCCTTCATGTCGCTGATGACTCGCGTCGGCCGCTCGGCCCCGCCGCAGCCGTACCGCATGTACCTGCACGCCCCGGAGAAGTGGGGCAAGACGAGTTGGGCGGCGTTCGCCCAGAAGCCCATCTTCATCATGACCCAGGGCGAGACGGGGCTGATCGACCTGATCGACTACGGCCAGGTGCCGGAGACGGCCCACCTGCCGGCGGCGGCCGAGTCGCCGAACGGCTTCCAGGAGTGGCCGGCGGTGCTGGCCACCGTGCGGGCGGTGGTCAACGACCCGCACGACTTCGAGACGCTCGTCATCGACACGGCGAACGGGCTGGAGCGGCTGCTCTCGCAGCACGTGCTGGAGAGTGAGTTCCGCGGGCAGGCGACGGGGCGGAACAGCTACGGGGATTACGGCAAGGGGGACGCGGCGTGCGTCGGCCACTGGGTGCGGTTCCTGCAACTGCTCGACGACGTGCGGGGCAAGCGGCGGATGAACATCATCCTGCTCGCCCACACGCAGATCAAGTCGGTGAAGAACCCGGAGGGCGACGACTACGACCAGTACCGCCCGGAGGGGATCAACAAGCTGTGGCCGCTCACCCACAAGTGGGCCAGTGTGATCGCCTCGGGCGGGTACCGCATCACCATCAAGGACGACAAGGCGACGGGCGGGCGGGACCGGGTGTTGCGGGTGCGGGCCACCGCCGCGTATGTGGCCGGCAACCGCTATGGGCTGCCCGACGAGATCGCGTGCGGGGGCGACCCGGCGAAGGCGTACAGCCTGTACGCCCGCGAGTTGGCAGCCGCCCCCGCGCGCGGCCCGCAGCCGGCCCCGACGAAGGAGCAGTTCGCCGCGCTGATGGCCCGCAAGGGGTTCACCTGGACGAAGGTGGTGGGAATGATCGACGCCTCGCAGGGCACCACCCTGGCCGCCGAGCAGACCACCTTCGCGGAGGCCCCCGAGAACCTCATCCTCGACTTCTTCGCCTGGCTCAAGCAGCAGCCGGACAAGGTGATCGCCCCGCCCGCCGAGCGACTCCCCCACCAGGCCGAACCCCAACCAACTTCCGGAGGCTAAGCGTGAAAGCCAAGAATTCCCCCACCAGGAAGACGGCGAAGAAGGCAGTGCCGGCCAAGTCCCCCCGCCGGAAAGCGGTGGTCGTACCCGTCGCCGCGGCCGAGCCGTCCGCCGGCGAGTTCGCCATCCTGTCGCTCTCGCGGGTGAACGCCTCGCCGCACAACAACCGCAAGACGTTCGATCCCGACGAGCTGAAGCGGCTGACCGACAGCATCAAGGAGAAGGGCGTACTGGAGCCGGTCATCGTCCGCCCGAGGAAGGACCTCGGCATCAAGCCCGGCCGCAGCGGATCCAAGGCGGGCTACTTCGTCTGCGTCTGCCTGCCGAACGGGGTCGAGGTCGAGCACCTCGACTTCCACGTCGAGCAGGCCGACGCCGTGGCCACACTGCCGCGGTACGAACTCGTCGCCGGCGAGAGGCGGTTCCGGGCTTCGACCCTCGCCGGCAAGACGACCATCCCGGCCATCATCCGGGACCTGGACGACAAGCAGGCGGCCGAGATCGGCATCATCGAGAACGACCAGCGGGCGGACGTGCCGCCGATGGAGCAGGCCGAGGGGTACGCCTACCTGCTCACGCTCGGCGACGACGTGGAGACGATCGCGGCCAAGATCGGCCGGCCGCTCAAGTACGTGGCCGGCCGGCTGCAACTCACGCACCTCGCCGACGAACTGCAAGAGGACCTCCGCACCGGCAAGTTGCCGTTCGGGCACGCCTGGCTGCTCAGCCGCCTGCCCGCCGGCGACCAGGTGGAGTTGCGGAAGGGCCTGTACCAGGAGTGGGGCGACGAGAAGGGCAAGCCGCAGCCCCTCGCGCGGCTGAAGGACACCATCCGCCGCAACCGCCTGCACCCGCTGTCCGCCGCCCCGTGGAAGTGGGACGACGCCACCCTGGTGCCGGCGGCCGGGTCGTGCAAGGCGTGCCCCAAGCGGTCGGGCAACAACCGCACCCTGTTCGACGAGTTGCTCGACAAGAAGGACAAGCAGGACAAGCAGGAGTTCTGCACCGACGGGGCGTGCTACCGCGGGAAGCGGACGGCCTTCGTCGAGTTGCAGGTGTTGAAGGTGGCGGCGAAGAACGGGGGCGAGGCGGTCCGGGTGACCGAGCGGTACGACTCGAAGGACCCGACCGTCCTCACCCCCGGCCGGTACGAGGTGGTGACCGCGAAGGAGGCGAAGGCGGCCAAGCCGGGCGAGGTCAAGCAGGCGGTGATCACCGACGGGTACGAGAGCACCGAGGTGGGCAAGGTGGTGTTCATCAAGGTGAAGAAGGCGGGGCCGGGCGCGACCGAGTCGTTCGACCGGCAGCAGAAGCAGACCGACACCGCCCGCAAGGAGAAGCAGAAGGCCGGCCAGGCCGCGGCACGAGCGGCGAACGCGATGGTGGCGGAGAAGGTGGCCGCTGCCGCCGATGACGGCACCCTGCTCACCGGCACCTCGATCCTCAAGCAACTCCTGCTCGCGCTCATCGGCCCCATCGGGGCCGATGCCTGCCGGGTGGTCGCCAACCGCCGCGACCGGCCGAAGTCGAACGACCAGCGGGGGCGGGTCGAAGAGCTGGTCGGGGTGTCGGAGTCGGTCGAGTCTCTCGCCGGCATCCTCGGCGAGCTGGTGGCCGCCCACCGCTCCTTCTACTGGGGGCACCCGCACTCCAACGGCACCATGAGCGACGAGGACAAGGCGTTCTGGGCCGAGTTCGGGGTGGACAAGGGCGAGCTGGTGAAGCGGGCGACGGCGGACCTGAAGGCGAAGGCGGCGGGCAAGGGGAAGAAGGGCAAGGCGCTCGTGCCGGACGACGACGCCGGCGACAACCCCGACGGTGAGGACCCCGACGAGTAGTCTCCCACGCCCTTTCACCACCCACACCCCCGAGTGAACCCGTGATCCACGACATGCTGTACCTCGACTGCGAATCCACGGGCACCGACCCGACCAACGACCGTCTGACCGAGGTGGCGGTGGTCAACGGCGACGGCACGGTGCTGTTCAGCTCGCTGGTGAACCCCGGCCGGTCGATCCCCGAGTGGGTGCAGGCGCTGACCGGCATCACCGACGCGCTGGTGGCCGACGCCCCCGCGTTCGTCGAGATCGCCGGCGTGCTGGCCGTGCTGCTCCGCGACAAACCGCTGTGCGGGTTCGGCTGCACCGAGTTCGACATCCCGCTGCTGGCCGAGGAGTTCGAGCGGGCAGGTGTGGGCTACCAGTTCGGCCCGGTGGTGGATGTCGGCCACGTCTACAAGGCGCTGCGGCCCCGCACCCTGGCCGCGGCCTACGCCGAGTTCGTCGGCGTGCTTCACGCCGGGGCACACCGGGCGACGGCCGACGCGGCGGCGGTGGTGGACGTGCTGCGGGGGATGCTCGGGCGAGAGCGGCGGGTGGGGGCGGCGGCGACCGTCGCCGAGCTGCGGGCGCTCGCCCGCGGGGACCGGCCCGAGCGGGCCGACCCGGCCGGGCGGCTGCTGCTCATCGATGGCGTGACCTGCTTCGGCACGCACCGGAACAAGGGCGTGCCGGTGGCCGACGACCTGGGCTACGCCGAGTGGATGCTGCGGCAAGATTTCCCCCTCTCCACGCAGCGGGTGTTGCGGGAAGAGGTGGAACGGGTCGAGCGGGCGGCGGAGGCCGTCGCGGGTGAGTCGAGCGACGGGCAGGAGGTGTCCGCGGCGGATGCCGTCGGCATCCCGTTCTGACCCGCCGAGCATCGACCTCCGACCTGACGAGACGCCCGTGAACACGCCCGCCGCCGACAGCCCCGACGCCAACCCGCTGCTGACCGCCGCCCTCGCCTACGCCGCCCGCGGGTGGCGGGTGGTGCCGCTGCACGGTGTGGACGTGCGGGGGTGCTCGTGCGGGAAGGACTGCGGCACCAGTGCCGGAAAGCACCCGCGGATCGCCGCGTGGCAGACCGCGGCCACCACCGACGCGGGGCAGATCCGCGGGTGGTGGGGGCGGTGGCCGCGGGCGAACGTCGGGGTGGCGCTCGGCACGGCGAGCGGCATCGTCGGCCTGGACATCGACTCGGCCGAGGGCGAGCGGGTGCTGGCCGACCTGGCCGGCGGCGACCTGCCGCCGACGGTTGAGTTGGTCACCGGGAACGGCCGTCGCCTGCTGTACGCCATCCCCCCGGACCTGCCCGCCCCGCCCCGCACCCGCCCGAAGAAGGGTAGCGACAACGCCGAGACGGTGCGGTGGCAGAGCGACGGCGGCCAGTGCGTCATGCCGCCGAGCACGCACTACTCCGGGCGTACCTACTCGTTCAAGGCCGGCCACGCCGCGGGTGAGGTCTCGCCGCCGTTCATGCCCGCGTGGCTGGTGCGGGAGATGTGTGAGGAGCCGCCCCCGAAGCCGGTGGTGGTGACCTCACCCCCGCGGCCGGTGCCGGTGCCCGCCGAGCCGGACCGGGCGGCGGTCCACCGCCGGGCGAAGCAGTACCTCGACCGCTGCCCGGAAGGGGTGATGAACGAGCGGGGGAGCGACCCGACGTTCTGGGCGGCGCGTGTTCTGGTCCAAGGCTTCTGTTTGGATCAGGCCGAGGCGTTCGCCCTGCTCGACTCCTTCTTCAACCCGCGGTGCCGCCCGCCGTGGAGCGAGAAGGAACTGCGGCACAAGGTGAAGGAGGCCGCGGAGCGGCCGTTCAACAAGCCCAGGGGCTGGCTGTTGAACGCGGTGGATCCGGCGAAGGAAATGCCGTGGCAACAGCCGGCGGCTCACGCCGCCGGGCAAGGCGGCGGACAAACCCCACCGCCGGTCAGGCCGTGGGAACAGAAGGTGTCGGCCGACGGCAGGCCGACGGGCATGAGTGCCGTGGCGCTGGTGGACAAGGAGTTCCCGCCGCCCAAGTGGGCGGTGGAGGGGCTGTTGCCGGAGGGCCTGACGGTGCTCGGCGGCGCGCCCAAGGCCGGCAAGAGCTGGCTCTCGCTGCTCGTCGGGTGGGCGGTGGCCGCCGGCGGCGACCTGGACGGGCGGAAGGTGACGGGCGGGGACGTGCTCTACCTCGCCCTCGAGGACACGTACCGCCGCCTGAAGGGGCGGCTGCTCACCCTCCGCAAGGGGGTGGAGTACCCGATCCCCGAGCGGCTGACGCTGGCGATCAACTGGCCGCGGGCGGACGCCGAGGGCCTCCAGCACATCGCCGAGTGGCTGGACGAACGGAAGGACACCGCCCGGCTGGTGATCGTGGACACGCTGGCCATGTTCCGCAAGGTGCAGAGCGGGAAGGGGAACAGCTACGCCGAGGACTACGACGCGGTGGGCGGGCTGAAGCGGCTGCTCGACCACTACGGGGTGTGCGGCATGGTCAACCACCACACGCGGAAGATGAAGTCGGCCGACCCGTTCGACGACATCAGCGGCACCCAGGGGATCGCCGGTTCGGCCGACAGCATGTGGGTACTGGACGGGCACTCCGGCCGGGACGCGCAACTGTTCCACAAGGGCCGGGACCTGGAGCCAGGCACCGTGCCGCTTACGTTCGTCAAAGAGCACTGCCGCTGGCAGCTCGGGGAGACGGTCGGGGAGATCCTCGCCCACGGGCGGGGGGACACGCCGGCCACCAGCCGGGCGAAGGCGTGCGAGGCGTGGCTGCGGGAGTACCTGCGGGAGTTCGCCCGCCCGTCGGCCGAGATCGAGCAGGCGTCGAAGGACGCCGGGTACTCCTTCCACCAGCTCCGCGACGCCAAGGCCAAGATGGGCGGCAAGGGCACCGGCGAGCTGACGCACAAGAACTTCGGCAAGGCGGGGGAGAAGGTGTGGTGGTCGGGGTTCGGCCCCGTGCCCTCCTGGCGGTTCCCGGCGAACGGTCCTCGCCCGCCCGGCCTGTGGGCGGGTAAGGGAGAGCCGCGGCGGCGGGATCTGGACGGGCCGGGCGACGACGATGACGGCGGGTTTTGAGGCTTAACTCTCGGACACTCTCGGACACTCTCGGAAGCGGTACGAGAGTTAAGAACGTCCGCAAGGCGTCTGGCTTCAATGGTTTACGGAGGCGGGTTGTTAACTCTCTAACTCTCGGGGAAATCGCGTGGAACCGGCCCCCGACGCGATTTCCCCGAGAGTTGACCTCCCCCGGCCGGGGGAGGTCAACCCCGCCCGTGAACTGCTCGCCTTCCTGCGGCAGGCCGGGTTCACGCTGACGGCGAAGGGCGACCGGCTGTTCGTCGAGCCGCGGGAGCGGCTCAGCCCGGCCGAGTGCGACCAGGTGCGGACGTTGAAGGCGGGGCTGCTGCTGCTGGTGCTCGCCGACGGCCGGGTCGCGGAGCGGTGGACCCGCTGCGACCCGGCCGAGTGGTGCGGCGGGTGGGTGGACCCGGCGTTCGGCGGCGAGCTGCCGGTCGGCACGTGTCACGCGATGTGTCCCTTCCGGAGGAAGTCACGATGAGCAAGAAGGTGATGAGCGCCGAGGACGAACTGCGGGAGTTGGCCCGGCTGGTCAGGCGGATGCGGCAGCTTCAGTCGCAGTATTTCAAGACGCGGGACAAGGGCATCATCCCGGCGTGTCAGCGGGCCGAACGGCAGGTCGATGAGGCGGTCGCCGCCGCCCTCGACTTCCGCACGGCGGACCTGCCGTGGGAGCAGCCGGCGGAGGCGAGCGGCTCGTGAAGCTCCCCCGCTCTGTCACCAGCAAGCTGCCCGCGGGCGTCGGCGTCAACCCGGCGGCGCTCGCCCAGGCCGTCGGCCTGGGGGTGAACCTCGCGGCGATGGGGGTGGCGGACGGGAGCGAGGCGGAGTTCCTGGCGGTGGTCGTGCAGATCGCCGAGCGGAACGGGTGGGAGGCGTACCACGTGCCGGACTCGCGGCGGGTGACGGCCTCGGGGTTCCCCGACCTGGTGCTGATGCGGGGGTCGGTCGTGATCGTCGCCGAGTTGAAGAAGCGGGGCGAGGTGCCCCGGCCCGAGCAGTGGGCGTGGCTACGAGCCTTCGAGGCGTGCGGGGTGCGGGCGTTCTTCTGGACGCCTGACGACCTGGACCGAATACCGGAGGTGCTGAAGTGAGCCAACCGTTCGACGCCTGGTCGTTCTGCCGCGACGTGATCAACCGCGGCTCGTTGCTCGCGGGTGAAGCGGACCGTGGCGGGTGGGGGTACGAGCAACTGTCGGCCCGGATGGACAAGCTCGCCCGCGACTTCGCCGACAAGCTGAGGCCGCACCTGGCCGACCGGCCGAAGTGGTTCCCGATTCAGGACGGCCCGGCCGTGCCGTGGGAGTACATGGCCCCGCATGAGTCGCAGGCGATGAAGAACCACGGCCAGTCGCTCGCCCGACTCGCCGAGCGGGGCGGGCTCGGTTCCGCCGAGGCGGAACTCATCGCCACCGCCCAACCCTTGTACCCCAAGAGCGGCGAGTGGGATTGGGCGGAGTTGAAACGGCGGTGGGTTGAGCGGGCTGAGCGAGTGAACAACGCCTACCTGGCCGACCAGCAAAAGGGGTCGTCATGACCGCCACCAAGTTCCGCCCCGCCGTCGGCCAAGCTGTGCTCATCAGCACGCCGGACAACCCGCGGGCCGACGGGCAGCCGGCCACCGTGGCGGCCGTCGCCGAGTGGGGCGCTCACCTGACCACCGCGTTCGGCTCGGGTGCCTTCCGGGCCGCGTGGGCCGAGCTGATCCCGGCCGACCGCCCGCCGGCGGTGCGGAACGCACCCGCCCGCCCCACGCCCACGCCGGCGAAGGCGGCGGGCTACTCGGGCGAGATCTGCTCGAAGTGCCAGGGGCAGCGGCTGGTGAGGGCGGGCACGTGCCAGACGTGCCTCGACTGCGGCGAGACGACCGGCTGTTCCTGAACCACTCGAGGACCTCGACCATGCCCGCAGTGCCCGAACCCGCCGACCGCGACGTGCTGGCCATGCTGTCCGAGCAGATGCGGACGGTCGAGCGGCACCGCCCGCTGTACGACGCGGCCGTCCGCGTGAACGTGCTGATGATGGACGGCGACGGCGACCACGGGGTGAAGAGCCACGGGCACCCGGCCGCCGCCTGCGTCCGCGTCCTCAACCTGAAGCAGCGGCTGACCACCGGGTACGACGCCGAGGTCGAGATCTGCCGCCTGTGGTGGGCGAACACGCCCGACGAGCGGGCCGGCCTGCTCGACCACGAGCTGTGCCACATCGCCCTCAAGAAGTTCACCTACCGGGCGGTGCTCGACGCCGCCGGCGAGCCGACGGGCGACCTGCAGATCAAGTGCGACCGGGACCGCCTCGGCCGCCCCAAGCTGAGGACGGTCAAGGGCGACGTGAACGTCGGGGACGCCTTCGCCGACGTGATCGCCCGCCACGGGGACAAGGCCCCCGAGGTGACCAGCTCGAAGCAGTTCGCCGCGTTCGTCGAACGGGCGATGGGCAGTGTCGCCGACGAGCCGTCGGCGACACTGCCCATCAACCGCAAGTGGGGAGGGTGATTCACCGAGCGGTGATGACGGAGCAAGCGCGCAAAACCTATGAGGCTGAACATGAGTGATCTCGCGAAACACTGCGGCATCTGCGGCCGGGGAGTCGGTCTGTCCGTCCCCCGGCACGCGATCAGGGGGGACCACCAGCCCTCTGCCCGAGACCTCGGTGCGGTCTACGTCGGGCCGGGGATCACGGAGGGGAGGCCGCAGTTCTCCATCTGGTACTACGTCTGTCGAAACGGGGGCAACGTCGAGCAGCGATGTCACCTGTGCGACTCGTGTGCGGAGGTGGGTTTGCGGTTCCTTCGAGATCGGATCGACGATCTGCTCGGGGTGGGCAAGCCGGTCCACCTCTTGCCCGCCGATCAACCGCAAACCGAAGGGGGTGGGTCGTGATGAGCGATGCGAAAATCCGGGGGTATCCAGGCACATGGGCCTGTGCCTGTGTCCGGCGGTGGCCGAATGGGGATCTGAGGTCGATCCGCCTGCATCCGGCGGCAGAGTCGCAGTGTGACACCTGTGGAGCGGATCGGCCGGAGACACGCCCCACAGCCGACCGCATGCACGGCGAGCAACCGCGCGAAGGGGGTGGACAGTGACGAGTGAAGCAGTGAACAGCGTGGCTCGGGTCATCACCAGCAACGTGATTCTCAACCTTATGAACGACCTGCCGGGGTTCCGCGAACTGGTGGACAAGGCATCGCGGAAGAAGGGCTATTCGTGGTCGGCCGAGGTGGACCGATTCGAGGCAGACGTGAGGGAGATTCTTTTCGGCCGGCTCGACGGCATGATTCAGGACTGACACCGGGCCGCGCGGTTGCTCGGGTAGTACCGCTCGATTCCCTCACTCACGAAACCCATGACCATCACCAACTCTGCCTACCCCCTCTCCTGGCCGGCTGGCCGCCAGAGGACGCCCGAGCACCGCCGAGCGGTCGCCAAGTTCGGCCACCGCTCGTTCGCTGTCGCCCGCGACCAACTCCTCTCCGAACTGAAGCGGCTGGGCCAGGTGAAGCAGATCATCCTGAGCACGAACGTGGAACTGCGGGGCGACGGGCTGCCCTACGCCGGCCGGCGGATGCCCGAAGATCCGGGCGTCGCCCTGTACTTCATCGACCGCAAGGGGAGGCAGATGGCACTCGCGTGCGACCGCTGGCGGCACATCGAAGACAACATGCGGGCCATCGAGAAGACGATTGAGGCCCTCCGCGGGATCGAGCGGTGGGGCAGCGGGGAAATGCTCGACGCCGCCTTCACCGGGTTCCAGGCTCTGCCGGCGTCGCCCTCGGTCAAACCGTGGTGGGAGGTGCTGGGGGTGCCCGCCCACACCCCGACGAACGACGTGATCGAGCAGTACCGACGACTGAAACAACTTCACCACCCCGACCGTGGCGGCGACCCGGCCAAGTTTCGCCGGGTCGAGGAAGCCTACGCCGCCTTCGTGAAGGAGCGGGGCCTGTAGCCGAACCACCCCGCCGCCCGGTGAGTGCGGCGGGGCTTCACCAAAGCTCACCACCGAGTATTCCGCATGACGATCCGCAGCAAGTTCAAGTTGACCAGGATCGAGGAATCGAAGTGGACCGCGTCCGCGGTGTCAACGAAGACGCTGGTGTTCACCACGCAGTACGACGGTTCGGTCCCGGAAGACCAGCGGTTCTGTAAGGCCACGCCGAACGGCGAGATCCGCATGGTGGTGGACAACCCGGCGGCGCTCGCCGCCTTCGAACTGGGCAAGGACTACTACTTCGACGCCTCGCCGGTCGCCGTCTGATCGCACGCCTGGTCGGACACTTCACCAGGGCCAACCCCCGCGGGCTGGCCCGCACCACTTCAGCCCGCACTCTCGCACTCTCCAACTCTCGCGGCCCTCCCACACCTCGCCGCCGAACGCCACACAAGTTTTCGACGCAAACGCCCTCACTCTCCCCGAGAGTTAGAGAGTTAACATCCACGTTGCCCCATCTGCCTTCACCGCAGGCGTTTACACCACGTTCTTAACTCTCGTACTGTTTCCGAGAGTTAACAGCACTGTCGTTAACTCTCCAACTCTCGCACTCTCGCGGCCTCCCCGCACGCCGGCCAGTTCCCGCGAGAAATGCGGTGGCGTGCTCCAGTGGCGGTGTCCGAGAGTGTGAGACTGTTTACACACATGAACTCTCCGACAAAGTGATAGAGGCTGTGCTCGCAACTCACCACGCGTGCGGTAAACTGGTGGTGTACATAACCACGCCGGTGAACGCACGTGCCCACCCGCCCGCCCGCCCACCGACCTGCCGGGATACCCCCCGCTGTGCGAGCACCCCGGCTGTCGGCGTCGAAGCGGGGCTACGGCCGCGACTGGCAGGCACTCCGCCTCACGCAC
>JANNVG010000654.1:0-4610 GCA_031414395.1 Fimbriiglobus sp. | reverse complement strand
GGGGTGATGCCCGCGCGCGGCGCGCCCGACGCAACCCCTGGAAACCGTAGCGAGGATGCCCCAAGCCCCGGAGGGGCGGCAGAACCCTGCCTGTCGCCCCTTCGGGGCTTGGGGTTCTTGGGTGCCCCGGTCCAGGGGTTCCGCTCGCCTGCGGCTCGCTCCACCCCTGGCAAACATCGGTCGCCGCTCCGCGGCGGGAATCGATTAGCCGGGTGGGGGGGTCTCGGCGAACCCCGACCGCAAGGCGGACCAAACTGCGACACCCGAACGAGAACCACCCGCCCTACAACACAGGCCGCTCGCCACGACTCCGTCACGGGCGGGTCATGGCGGTCAGCACGCGGTCGAGGGGGACGGTGGCGAACGAGCTGGCGTAGTCGGACATGGCGTAGGGGATGACCAGGTTCGGCCCGTGAATGACCCCGCCGCAACTGTACACCACGTTCGGCACGTACCCCTCCCGCTCGTTCGCGTCCGGCTCCAGCAGCGGCGACTCCAGCCGGCCGATCACCTTCGACGGGTCGTTCAGGTCGAGCAGGAACGCGCCCATCGCGTACCGCCGCATCGGCCCCACCCCGTGCGTCAGCACCAGCCAGCCGGCGTCCGTTTCGATCGGCGACCCGCAGTTGCCCAGTTGCACGAACTCCCACGGGTACGTCGGGCGGGCGATCAACTCCTTCGTGTGCCAGAAGTGCGGCATGTCCGAGTACATCAGGTACAGGTTCTCGTTGTCCTGCCGGGACAGCATGGCGTACTGCCCGTTCACCATGCGGGGGAACAGGGCGAACCCCTTGTTCTTCACCTCCGGGCCGTTCAGGGTGCCCACCTTGAAGTGCAGGAAGTCGTCCGTCTCGAGCATCTGCGGGAGGGTGACGCGGCCGTCGTAGGCGGTGTACGTGGCGTAGTACACGACCCGCCCGTCGGGGTGGGTGAACCGCACGAACCGCGCGTCCTCGATGCCGTTCGTCTCGGTCGGCGACGACGGGAAGATGATCCGCTCGGACACGTTCAGTGCCGGGTCGAAGCGGATCTCGTAGTTCGCCTTGGCCAGCACCAGCATGGTGTGCGCGACCGGCTCGAACTCCCGCTGGCGGGTGCGGTGGCTCTTCAGCACGTTCTTCAGCGTCCGCTCCAGGTCGGCCAGGGTGAACTGGTCGCCGAGCGCCGCCACCGTCTGGTCGGTGAGCGGGCCGTTGATGCCCAGCTCGGTCAGCTTGCGGTGGAAGAGGGTCTTCTCGTACAGCGCGTTCGGCACCAGTTCCGGCGCCTGCACGTACCGCGTCGGCTCGTCGATGCGGATGCGGCCGGCCGCGTCGATCACCCCGGAGCGGAAGGTGACGGACGAGATGTGCCCCTCGCCCGTCGCCCGCAGGCTGACGATGAAGCGGGCGGCCCCGGCCGGCAGCCCGGACTGGTCCGGGTGCCACACCATCGACGGGTTGAACAGGGCGGCCGACTCGAGCGCGTACTCGGACGTGAAGTACGAGCCGATGAGCAGCCGCCGCGCCTCGCTCACCGGCTGGTCGGTCAGCAGGTGCTTGCGGACCTGCTCGAACCGGGACAGGAAGAACTCTTGCGTCCGCTGGTGCCGCTCGCGGAAGTCCCGCATGACGCCGGCGAGCTGCCGCTCGATGTCCGCGTCGGACAGGGCCATGATGCGGGCGATGATCCGCACCACCCGGCCGTCGTTCGACAGGTCGAACGGGCGGATGACGACGCGGGAGTTCGTCGGCCGCAGGACGACCCCCGTGCGCGTGACGTCCATGTGTGGCTTGGCCGACCTCGGGGTGAAACCGCGTCCGTCCGTGGGGCGCGGTAGCCTATCGCGCCTGGCGGAACGCCGCCAGTGACGTTTCCAGTCGGCTCATCTCGGCCAGCGACAGCAGGAAGGCGAGTGTGGACTCGGCCCCCTGGTTGCGGTTCACCCGGTCCTCCTGCAGGCCGTCGAAGCACCCGCCGGTGCCGGGGTCGTACAGTTCCAGGCCCATGTCGTTCCGCCCGAGGAACCACTCGAACGCCGACCGCGCCTCCGTCATCCAGGTGTCGTCGCGGGTGACGCGGAACGCCTCCAGGCACGCCGACACGGTGGCCGCCGCCTCGATCGGCTGCTGGTCGAACCGGGCCGGCGTGCCCCCCTTGCGGTAGAAGCCGTTGTTGCCGATCGCCCGGAAGTGCCGCGGCGGGGCCGTCTGCACCCCCACCAGCCACCGCAGCGCGGCCAGACCGACCTCCACCGCCCGCGCGTTCCCCGCCTCCCCCCCGACGGCCATGAGCGCCTGCGGCAGGCGGGCGCTGTCGTAGCTCACGCCCTCCTCGAACCACGGCCAGTCGGGGGTGGTGGTGCGGTCGTACACGTCGATCAGCTTGGCCACCAGGGTGTCGCGGGCCTGCGACGCCAGCCGGTCGCCGCCGAACCGCCGCAGGTACTCGTGGACGCCGAGCAGGCCGAACGCCCACGTCCGCGGGGAGGTCGTCTCGGCGACGGCCGGCAGCGCCTGCTCGAACTGCGCCGCCGCCCACACGGGCAAATCCCGCCGCTGCGACCGGCCGACGCACGTGCCCAGCGCCCACACCGCCCGCCCGTGCGAGTCGTCCGACCCGACCTCTTCCAGCCACCGGCGGTCGAACCCGAGGAAGTTGCGGAACCGCCCGGCGGCCGGGTTGAACGCCGCCTGGAGGAAGGCCGTGTACCGGGTGGCCAGCCGCTCCACGTCCGGCCCGGCGAGGCCCAGCTCTTCCAGGTGGACGGTGAGAATCAGCGCGCGGGCGTTGTCGTCGGTGCAGTACCCGTCGGCGTAGTTGGGCACCGTGTGGGTGGCGTGCTGGAGCATCCCGGTGTCGTCGGTCATGCGGACCAGGTGGTCGAGCCGCCAGTCGGGCAGGTCGGTCTGCTGCTCGGCCAGGGTGCGGACGGCCAGCGGCTTGTACGGCTGATCCTGCCGCCCCAGGCGGGTCCGCTGGAACGTCCTCATGTAGTGCGCGGCCGACCGCTCCCACACCATCTCGCGGCCCATGCGGTACGCCCCCGCCCGCATGGCCGCCCGCCGCGGCTCGTCCTTCAACAGCCCGATCACGGCGGTCGCCACCGCCTGCGGGTCGGCGAACGGGACGATCACCCCGCGGCCGTCGGCCAGCAGTTCCTCGGCGTGCCAGTACGGCGTGGACACGACCGCCTTCCCGCACCCGAACGCATAGGCCAGCGTGCCGGACGTGATCTGCGCCGGGTTCAGGTACGGGGTGACGTACACGTCCGCCGCCTGGATGAACTGCGTCAGCTCGTCCAGGGCGACGAAGCGGTTGTAGAAGATGACGTGCTTGCCGATGCCCAGGTCGCGGGCCAGCCGCTCCAGGCTCAGCCGATACCGCTCGCCCTGGTCGCGGATCAGGTCCGGGTGCGTCGCCCCGACCACCATGTACACGAAGTTCGGCACCTCCCGCAACACGGCCGGGATGGCCCGCAGCACGTGCTCGATGCCCTTGTTCGGCGACAGCAGGCCGAAGGTGAGCGCGGCCATGCGGCCGGGCACGCCGAACTGGTCCTTGTAGTGGTCCGGGTCGGCGAACGGCACGTCGGGGATGCCGTGGGCGATCACGTCGATCTTGGCGTCGGGGACGGCGTACACGTCGCGGAGGAACGTTCGCGCCCGCTCGGTCATCACCACCACGCGGGCGGACAGGTCGGCCAACTCCACCAGCACCCGCCTCTGGTCGTCGTTCGGCTCCTTCAACACGGTGTGGAAGGTGGTGACCACCGGCATCCGCAGGTCGCGCACCAGCCCGAGCACGTGCCCGCCGGCCGCCCCGCCGTAGATGCCGTACTCGTGTTGCAGGCAGACCACATCGGTGTTGGCGAAGTTCAGGAAGTCGGCCGCCCGGCGGTAGCTCTCCAGGTCCGGCTCGTCGATCTCGAACCGCACCTCGGGCGGGTAGTCGTACCCGCTCGGGCGGTCGTTCACCGGCACCACGCAGCACTCGGCCTGCGGGTACGCGGCGGCCAGCGAGCCGTGCATGTCGTGGGTGAAGGTGGCGATGCCGCACTTCCGCGGCAGGTAGTCGCCGACGAACGCGATCTTGCGGATTTCGGACGGGGGCACGGCGGCGGACTCCGGTGGCGGGGAGAGGTGCGGAGCGACCGACGGGCGGATACCAGGTGGCAGTGGTGTCTTGCTGTAACCGGGGTCTGTGACCCCGGTCCTGACCGGCCTCACTTGTTGTAGCCGGGGTCTGTGACCCCGGTCCTGACCGGCCTCACAGAGGCCGGCGACAACAGAAGCTGACCGCCCGTAGACGGCATTCTATTCGTTGACGCACGACCCCGACCGGGCGAGTGTGCGGGCACGTTCGGGGCCATCCCGCCGGAACGTGAGGCGACCAGCCGCGTGGCCGCCGCCGCGGCGCCGAAATTCCGCCCGATTTGCAGTTCGCGGCCACAAGCGTCAGCACGAGCCGCGACCGCCAGGGAGCGGGGATTGAATCGCCCGCTCCGTCAGTACGAGCCGCGACCGCCAGGGAGCGGGTGTTCAATCGCCCGCTCTGGGTGTGCCAACGTGCTCTGGCGAACGTGCCGTGTCATTGCCGCGAGCTTGCGAGCGTCTGGGAAGACACGCTCG
>JANNVG010000653.1:0-2382 GCA_031414395.1 Fimbriiglobus sp. | reverse complement strand
CGCTCGCAAGCTCGCGGCGATGACAAGGCGGCTGTGGTATTGAACACCCCCTCTCCATAAATGGAGAGGGGGCCGGGGGGTGAGGTCCATGTCAACACGCCTCGCCATTCTCGCCGGCTCGCTCGCCTTGTCCGGTGCCGTCGCCGCCCCGCCGGTGTCGGACCGTCCACTTCCCGCAGAACCGCCCGTCAAATCCGCCCCACTGTCGGCCGACGAAGAGGCCCGGCGGGACGCACTCGCCCGCTACGGCGTCGGGCTGCTCCGCGCCCGGCACGACCAGATCGCCACCGCCGCCAAGCAGCAGGAAGCCGCCGCCAAGAAGCAGCCGACCGCCGCCGCTCCGCAGAAGGAACTGGCCAAGCTGTACGCCGAACTCGGCCGCGAGCCGTCCGCCGCTGTCGCCGGTGAGAAAGCCCTCGCCGCCGACCCGCACGACCTCGACACCGCCCGCCTGCTCGGTCGCTTGTATGCCGACGCCCGCCGCTTCTCCGACGCCGTTCGAGTGCTCAAGCTCGCCGCCGCCAGCAAGGAGTTGACCGACCCCGTGTCGAAGCTGGTGGTGCTGAAAGACCTCGCCAAGTCCGCCGACGCCGCGAGCGACCCCGTCGCCGCCACCGCCCGCACCGACGCGCTCTCATTGCTGAAAGCACAGCGGGTCAAGTTCCTTCACCTGGACGTGTTCACGGTGTCCGAGTACGAGCGGGAGCGCCTGCGGCAGTACGAAGGCTTAGGCGTGGCCCTGCTGCGGAAGGCGGAGTACGCCGCGGCCGTCGCCGCGTTCGAAAACGCCCGCGACCTGGCCGCCGACCCGAAAGGGGCGAACGACCCGGCCGGCGTGGTGCGGCTGCACTGGAACCTGTGTGGCGTGCGGCAGGCGCAGGGCGACCCGGCGAAGGCGCTCGCCGAGTTGGAAAAGTACATGGCGCACCGGCCGACCGCGTTCGAGCCATACGAGCGGTTCGTGCAGTTGATGAAGCAGCAGAAGCGGGGCGACGAACTGCCCCTCCGCTTGGCCGCCCTCGCCGACGCCAACCCGAAGAACCTGGCCCCGCAGTGGCTGGCCGCCGCCGACGCGATGGCCCGCACGCCGGCCGCGGCGCACGAGTCGTTCCGCAAGCTGATCGAGAAGGGCACCACGGCGGACGAGTACCGCGTCCTGGCCGCCGCCTACCGCGACGCCGACAATCCGAAGGAGCTGCTCGACCTGCTCGACCGGGCGTACAAGGCGGTGCGGCCGGACGGCGGGGAGGAGCCGAACCCGGACGCCAAGGTGAACGCCGACGCCGTCGCCCGCAGCCGCCTGTGTACCCAGGCCGTGCGGCGGATGAAACCCACCTTCACCGACAAGCTCATCACCCAGACGTCCGCCGACCTGACCGCCGGCACCGTGCGGCACACCGACACGCTGGAGCTGCTGTACGGCCTCGCCGAACGCGACGGACAGATGACGGCCGTGGCCGAGGTGCTGGAGCGCTCCGCCGCGCAGCGGGTGAAGGACGTGCGGGTGAAAGGGCTGACCATCGCCGCCTACGCCCACCTCCGCGAGTGGGATTCGATCATCGCCAAGTGCGAGCGGCTGAGCCACGCCGACGCCGGCCGCTTCTACCCGCACATCCTGGCGCAGTCGGCCGTCGCCTACGCCGAACTCGGGCGGAAGCCGCAGGCGCTGCAAGCGCTCAAGCAGCAAGACCTGGGCAACACGCCGAACATCCAGTCGCTGCGGGTGCGGGTGCTGAACATCCTGGGCGACCACGCCGCCGCCATCACGGAGTGCGACGCCGGGCTGACGAACGACAAGCTGACCGCGGGCGAACAGCGGGCGCTGCTCATCGCCAAGGCGACCACGCTGAACCAGCAGAAGAAGTACGCCGAGGCGGAGGCCATCTGGCGGGAACTGCTCGACGCCACCCCGGACGACGCGACCGTGCTGAACAACCTGGGGTACGAGCTGGCCGACCAGAACCGCAAGCTGGACGAGGCCGAGGCGCTGTTGCGGCGGGCGGTGGAAGTGGACGCCTGGGAGCGGGGGCGGCAGGGCGACCCGGACGCCGAGAACGCCGGCTACCAGGACAGCCTGGCGTGGGCACTGTTCCGCCGCGGCAAGCTGAAGGAGGCCCGCGAGTTGTTGGAGAAGGCGGTGTCGATGCCCGATGCGTCTGGTGATGGCATCGTGTGGGACCACCTGGGCGACGTGGCGTTCCGGCAGGGCGACAAGAAGCGGGCGGCGGAGGCGTGGCGGAAGGCGGCGGACCTGTACCGCGGGTCGCACGTCGGGCGGGAGAAGGGGCGACTGGACGAGGTGAAGGCGAAGGTGAAACTGGCGGAATAGAAACGAGCCGCGACCGCGAGGGAGCGGGTGATTGAACACCCGCTCCCTCGCGG
>JANNVG010000652.1:0-2287 GCA_031414395.1 Fimbriiglobus sp. | reverse complement strand
CACCAACCACCCGCGCCCGCGTGGGAGCGGTATTACACCCACCGCTCCCGCGCGGTCGCGGCTCGTGTGAGCACATACCGGAGGGCCGACCCATGAGCGCAATCACCGGCACGTTCCGCGGCGGGAAGATCGAACTGCACGGCCCGCCACCCGCCGACTGGACGGACGGGACCGAGGTGTCCGTCTCCCCGAGCGAAGTCGTTGAAGACATCGACCTGACCGGCGACAGCCCCGAGGCCATCGCCGCATGGATCAAGTGGTACGACGATCTCCACAAGTCCGGCATCGGCTCCCCCTTCGCGGAGGAGTTAGCGGCGGTTCTCGCGGAGGATAAGAAGGAGGAGTTGGCGATGTGGGATGAACACAATAAAAAGCTCGACGGGCTGTTCAAATGAGCCGCAAGTACCTCCTCGACAGCAACGCGGTGGGCGATCTGATCAGCGAACTCCGCGGGGTGAAGGCTCGCGCCGACGACGCACGCAAACGCGGGGCGCGGATGGGCACCTGCCCGCCCATCGTGGGCGAACTGTTCGCCGGGGCCGAAGGCAGTCACAGTCGTGATCGTAATCTGAAGGCGTTACGAATCGGACTCAAGCCGCTCATCATCTGGCCGTTCGGGATGGAAGCGGCAGCCGAGTTCGGGCGGTTGCGGGCGGAACTCCGGCGGATCGGCCGGCCGATGCAAATCCCGGACATCCAACTGGCGGCGGTGGCATTCACCCTGGGCGACTGCACGGTGGTGTCGTCCGACACTGATTTACTGGCGATTCCGGGGTTGTCGGTCGAGAATTGGGCGACGGCGTAATCACTCGCACACTCTTTCTTCCGGACCACCGAGGATGGTTCCGGAGGGGGGTGTGGGTGTCGGCCGGAACCAATGAGAACGCCCCTCACGCCGCCACTTGCAGGCGGGTCATTTCGCCCATCGCGGTTCGCACCATGCGCAGGGCGTCCCCGGTCGGGCGGAAGGCGTTCGCGCCGAGCCGTGTCCGCAGGCGGTTGCGGTCGAGCTAAAGCTGTTGAAGGAGGTCCGGGAGCGGGCCGAACGGGGTGACGAGGCGTGGCTCCGTCGTCACGGGAAGGTGTACCAAGCCCAGGAAGCAGCATAGGTGTCGTCCCCCCTCCGAGTCACGTTCGTCACCCACTACGCCGAGTTGTACGGGGCGAACCTGTCGCTGCTCGCGCTCATCGACGGGCTGCGGCCGCTCGGCGTCGAGGCCCGCGTGTTCGGCCCCGACCGCGGCGACCTGATCGACGCCCTCACCGCCCGTGGGGTGCCCGCCGCCGTGCTGCCCTTCGAGTGGTGGGTGAGCACCGAGCGTTCCCCGGAAGCCGCGGCGGGGCGGGCGTACCGCAACCTGCGACACCTCCGTGCGATCACCCGCCAACTCTGCGAGTGGGGCACCGACCTCGTCTACTCGAACGCCTCGGTGTTCAACATCGGCGCGCTGGCCGCAGCCGATCTGGGTTTACCGCACGTCTGGCACCTCCGCGAGTTCGGCCGACAGGATTACGACCTGCTGCCCGACCTCGGCCGCAAGATGCACCGCCTCGGGTTCCTCTCCGCCGACGCCACCGTGTGCGTGTCGCACGCCATTCGCCGGGCGTTGCTCGCCGGCACGGAGCGGCCGAGCGTTCACGTCGTGTACAACGGCGTCGGGTCGGAAGCTGTGTTCGACGCCCGCAAGCACGCCGCCGACCAACTCCGCGGGCGGACGCAACCGTTCACGTTCGTGCTGGTCGGTCGGTTCCGCGAGAGCAAGGGGCAGCACGTCGCCATTGGTGCCTTTGCAACCGTGGCGACGCGGTTCCCGAACTCGCGGCTGCTGATGGTCGGCGGGGCCGGCGGCACCGGCGATCAACAGTATTTCGACGACTGCCGGGCGTTGCCGACTCAACTCGGCATCGCTGACCGCGTGGACTTCTGGGGGTACATTCCCGACCCTGAGCGGGCGTTCCTTGCGGCGGACGTGGCGCTGATGTGTTCGCGGAGCGAGGCGATGGGCCGGGTGACGGCGGAGGCGATGTCGTGCGCCCGGCCGGTGATCGGGTTCGATGCCGCCGGCACGAGCGAACTGATTGCCCACGGGGAAACGGGGCGACTGTACCGCGACGGTGAGGCGGGGTTGGCCGACGCGATGGCACACTACTTGGCAAATCCAACGGACGCGATCACACACGGCGAAGCGGGGTGGATAGCAGCGCGACAGCGGCACACCACCGAAGGGTACGCGGCACAGATCCACGCCGTGATTCGCGGGGTGGTAGAGGCGAACGGCGCGACGTG
>JANNVG010000651.1:0-2237 GCA_031414395.1 Fimbriiglobus sp. | reverse complement strand
CCCAGGGGAGAGGGGGTGTTCAAAGCGCGTACCATTACGAGTCGTGTGCAGTCGCTCATTCAGCCACGCAGGTTGAACACCCCCTCTCCCCTGGGAGAGGGGGCCGGGGGGTGAGGTCCATCACGGTACCCACCACTTCAGCAGCATCCGGCACGGGAAACTCGCCCGCACGGTCGCACCCGTCAGCCCCGCGGCTTCGGCCATCGCCTGCATCTCGTTCACGGTGAACGCCCCCTGAATCGAGAGCGGGCCGTCCACATGCACCACGCGGCTCCGCGAGAACAGCCGCGACGCCACCCACACGGCCGCGAGGTTGAATCGGCTCCGCTCCAGGTCGTTCACCAGGATCAGCCGCGGGTTCGCCGCTCGCAGTTTCGTCAACAGTGCCAACACGTCGGGTTCGTCGAGGTGGTGCAGGAACAGCGAGCAGGTGAAGGCGTCAAATCCGGACGGCAGCGGGTCGGTCAACACGTCGTGGGTGAAGAACTCGACCGGGCCGGCGGACTGCTTCGCCACATCAACGACCACCGCGCTGAGGTCGCACCCGGCGAACGTGAGCGGCAGCTTTTCTTTCTCGGCGAAGCGGTGCAGGGCGAGCGGCACGTCCCCGCTGCCGGTGGCGATGTCGAGCACGCGCAGCGGGCGGGCATGTTCCTTCGCCAACTTACGGAGCGCCGGCCACAGCAGGTTGGCACTGCCCGACACGGCGTTGATGCGGGCCAACCCCGCCAGTGCGCGGCGGTGTTCGGCCGGGTCGAGGGCCGGGTCGTCCATCAGTTCGGGCTGGCGGTGACGGTGGGCGAGCGACATGCGGGCGGCCGTGGGTGGAGTGCTTATGGTAGCACGCGAGCCGACCGCAGTTTTCAGGCGTGCCCGCAACGGCGGTGTTTCGCGGGGTGTACACCGCCGCCGGTTTTTCACTCACCTCGCGGAATTGCACCGTCACACCACAGATTCCCGTTGTGCGGCGCGCACGCCCGGTTAGGCTGTGGGGGAAGGGTGTCGGCAGTTTTTGTGTCGGCACTCGGAACCGTGAGTCGGCCCGCCCGTGGGCCAACGCCACACACCGCGAAACGGCAAACCCGCTCGAAAGACGGGGACGCAAAGCACCGGGCCTTCGACCCCACCCCCTCAAACCGGGGTCGATGGCGGCCGAGCTACCGAAGGGACACGGCGACCGCCGTCCATCCCCGGACTGGTTCACCAGTCCGCCGCCGCACGGGGCCGGAGCGATCCGGCAGACAGATTCTCGGTTCCCCCCGCGGGCCGGAGGTTCACCCCTCCGGCCCGCGGGCGTTTGAGTAAGGTGGGTCCAGCGACGGCTTCCGTCGCACCGACCCACGTCTTCTGATTTGCGTGGGTCTCGCCGGGCGGAGCGCCCGTTGGACCCACCCTACGAGGCTTGGCGTTTGCCCTCGACAGCCCGTTTCCAGTTCTTGTAAACTTTGCACTCGACACTTGGTGTCCGCCCCTACTGTAGCCGGGGTCTGTGACCGCGGACCGGCCTCACAGAGGCCGACTACATTCCCCCACACCCGACGACAAGGAAGTCGCGGCCGATGCATGTTGTTCACCTGACAGCCAGCACCTTTTTCGGCGGCCCGGAGCGGCAGATGCTCGGGCTGGGTCAGCACCTGCCGGGCGGCTTCACCAGCACCTACGCCAGCTTCCCCGAGGGCGGGCGGTGTGGCGAATTCCTGGCGAAGGTGCGAGACGCTGGCTTCCCTGCGGTGCAGTTGAGCGCGGACACGCCACAGGTGCCGGCCGCGTTGAACGAGCTGACGCAGTTGTTGAAGACCACCCGCGCCGAAGTGCTGGTGTGCCACACCTTCAAGCCGAACGTGCTGGGGCGGGTGGCGGCGCGGCGGGCAGGCATCCCGTGCGTGGTGGTGAGCCGCGGGTGGACGTGGGAGAACCTGAGGGTGCGGGTGTACGAGACGCTCGACCGGGTGAACCTGCGGTTCGTCGATCACGTCGTCGCCGTCTCCGAAGGGCAGGGCGAGCGGGTGCGGAAGGCCGGTGTGCCGAGTACGCGGTTGAGCGTGATTCGCAACGCCGCGCGGTTGGGGGCGTTCGCCTCCCCCGACCCGGAGTACCTGGCAAAGCTGCGTGGCCTGTTCCCCACTGAGTGGTGGCGAGGCGCGCGCCGGGGGGGGGGGGACAGACAGCCACCCTCCCCGGCGCTGAGAGAGGCCCCACGCGCGCCCCCGGGCGGGCCGGGGGTGTGGGGGGGGGGG
>JANNVG010000650.1:0-2570 GCA_031414395.1 Fimbriiglobus sp. | reverse complement strand
GCTTCGGTCGGGGCGATCAGGGCCGCCGGGTTCGATGTCATCCCGGTGCCGACGCCGAACCTGCCGACCCACGGGCGGATCGTCCACCCGAACGGGGCGGCCGGGTTCACCGATGCAAACCTGACGGTGCTGACCGGCGTGTTCTTCCTTACGACGGGGTGCTGACATGGCCACGATGACCGGAACCACTCTGTACCAGATGTCCGACGCCCTCGGTCGTGATTTGGGTCGGGTGGTCATCGACGGCGCCGAAGGCGGATGGATGCAGGGCACGTTCACCCCCGGCCCCGACTACCCGGCGGTGGAACGCCACTTCACCCACTTCGCCGAACTGGTCGAAGGTCAGGTGCTCAGCCTGACCGATCAGGCACAGGAAGCGATTAACCAACTCGGAATCGTCCTGCACTCGCCGGGTGGGGCGTTCCGAGCTGTGAATGCCCAGATCGACTCCGACAACGGATTCGCCTGTCGGCTGCCGCTGGCCGCCATGAACGGCAAGCACGTCGGCTGACTCGCGGGGTTGTCACGAACGACAGCGGGTGTACCGTGTCTGTTCGCGTCCGCCCGTTCACCCCGAAGCCGCACCATGTCTGATCGCGTTCTGAAGCTGGGCATCCCCGCCGGGTCGCTCCAGGAGGCCACCGCCGACCTGTTCCGCAAGGCCGGGTACAAGCTCTCCTTCACCAGCCGCAGCTACTACCCGAGCATCGACGACCCGGACATCCACTGCACGCTCATCCGCGCGCAAGAGATGGCCCGGTACGTGCAAGACGGGTCGCTCGACTGCGGCCTGACCGGGCACGACTGGGTGGTCGAGAACGACGCGGTGGTGACGGAGCTGGCCGAGCTGGTGTTCAGCAAGGTGAGCCGCCGGCCGGTGCGGTGGGTGCTGGCCGTGCCGACCGACAGCCCCATTCAGACGCCCCAGGACTTGCAGGGCAAGCGGATCGCCACCGAGGTGGTGAACATCACCCGCAAGTGGCTGGCCAGTCACGGGGTGACGGCGAACGTCGAGTTCAGTTGGGGGGCGACGGAGGTGAAGCCGCCGACGCTGGCCGACGCGATTGTCGAAGTGACCGAGACGGGCAGCAGCCTGAAGGCGAACAACCTGCGGATCGTGGCCGACCTCTTGCAGAGCACCCCGCGGTTCATCGCCAACCCCGCGGCGGCCGACGACCCGTGGAAGCGGCGGAAGATGGACGACCTCATCCTGATGCTGAAGGGGGCGATGGCGGCCGAGGGCAAGGTGGGGCTGATGATGAACGTGCCGAAGGACCAGCAGGGGGGCGTGCTGGCGCTCATGCCCGGCCACACGCCGACCATCAGCGGGCTGAGCGACCCGAGTTGGGTGGACGTGGTGGTCATCCTGAGCGAAGAAGAAGTGCGGAGCCTGATCCCGGCTCTCAAGCGGGCCGGGGCGACGAGCATCGTCGAATTCCCGCTGACCAAGATCATCGACTGAGGCGGCTACGCACCCTGAAGCCAGTTCGGACAGGTATACTGTGGGCGTGAGATCTCGGAGGTGAAACGATGTCAACAACCGCTCAACCACAGGCGTCAACAGCGGTCGGTCATGACGCTCGCGCGGTGGCGAACTGGCTGCTCGACCGAGCGGCGGTGGATCGCACCCCGGTCGATCACATGAAACTGCACAAGCTGGTCTACCTCGCCCACGGCTGGCACTTGGCCCGCACCGGTCGACCGCTCATCAACGACCGGATCGAGGCGTGGCCGTACGGCCCGGTGATTCCCGCCCTCTACCACGAGTTCAAACAGTTCGGGGACGAACCGATTGACGGGCGGGCGTTCGACTTCGACTTCAACATCGCCGAGAACGTCGTCCTCCACGAGCCGTTCCCGGCCGACTCCGCCGGTCTCCTGGAACTCGTGTGGCAAACCTACGGCGAGTATTCGGGCACGGATCTGTCCCGCATGACCCACGAACCCGGCACGCCGTGGGCGGAGGTGGTGCGGGGGAAGGGTCGGACGGAGATTCGGAGCATCCCGCTCGACAACGAGCGGCTGAAGCGGCACTTCGACGAGGAGAAGCGGAAGGCGTTGAGTGAGAGTTGAGGGGTCGGGACCGGTGGCCGCACGAGGGACCGAGCGTGGGTCAAGCGTCTCCCAAAAGGGCGAAGCTGGCAGGCACGAGCCTGGAACAGACGACACCGGTCGTCGTGCCCACGCACGTCACGCCCACCCTCGACACGGATCGCGCACTCACCACACCTCTCCCGACGGAAGAGGAGTCGAGGCTCCGCAAACTGCAACTGGACAACGACAAGCTCCAGTTGGAGAACGAGAAGCTGCGGTTCGAGAACCAGAAGGTGCGGAACGACGTGTGGCGGGTGCGGATCGAGATCGGGCTTCGGGTGCTGATGGCCCTCGCCCTGTTCTGGGTGGTCATTCACTACATCTACGCCGTACTCGACCTGACTGCCAGGCAGACCGGAGCGGAGAAACTGTCCGACACCGTCCTCGGCGTCCTGCTCGGCACCACGTCCGTCAACGTCATCGGGCTGCTGCTCGCCGTCGCGCGGTACTTGTTCCCCGCCACCGGCAAGCCGGCC
>JANNVG010000649.1:0-1767 GCA_031414395.1 Fimbriiglobus sp. | reverse complement strand
CAGGACCGGGTTCGGAAGGCCGGTGTTGTACACGCCGCGTTTGTCGTTGTACTGCCGCACGTCGTAGGCCAGCACCACGCTCACCGGCGTGCCGGGGAACTTCTGCTTCAGGTACTCGCAGTGCCCCTGCACGCTCGCCCCGACCGACCACAGGTTCATGCGGTTCGGCCCGACGCCCACCGCCCCCCGCCGCCCGCCGGTGCCGAACGGGATGATCTGGTAGAAGCTGTCGAGCAGCACGCTCCAGTTCTTCTCGCCGATCAGCCATTCGATCTGCGGCTTGTACGCGGCGTAGTCGGGGTGAGTCAGCCAGGTGCCGATGTCGGCGGCGGCCTTGTCTTTCAGGGCGGGGTCGGCGTCGATGCCGGCGAACCCGGCGCGAACGGCGGCGAGCGAATCCATGCGCGGAACCTCGGAGCGGGGGCGGTGCCCAGGGGAGGTGTTTTAGTGGAAATGAAGAGACCTCACCCCCCGTCCCCCTCTCCCCTGGGAGAGGGGGTGTTCAACACGCTCAACCAACTTGTCATCGCCGGGAGCTTGCAACCGGGCGACCGTATTCCCCTCGCAAGCTCGGGGCGATGACAAGGAAATTGGTCCCCCCTACTCCGGCTACTCCGGCTTCGGTCGCATCAGCCGCCACATCCGCCACCCGAACCACCACTGCGCGCCATAGAGGAATGGGTTCAGTGTTACGAACACCCACCACCATTCTTTCATCGAGACGCCCAGGCGTTCGGCTGCCATGAATGGGAAGGCGAACACCCACTGCCAGATCTCCCAAAACCGAATCGCCCCTGGCGTGGGGGGCGGGCTGCTCATCAGAAAGCATGCGCCGATCACGACGAGTGCGAAGTTCAGAAGCGAAAAGCGGAGAAATACTCTCCAACTCTGCCACGGCGTACTCTGAGGTTCCCCGCCGCTCACGTCCCACCTCCGTCCGCCGGTAAAATGCCACCGTCACGCGATCCCATGAGGTCTTGATATGGCCGCCCGCATCTTGATGTGCCCGCCGGACCACTACGGCATCGAGTACGAGATCAACCCGTGGATGAACCGCTCGCTCGGGGCGGTGCGGGCGGTGGCGTTCACGCAGTGGACGAAGTTGCGTGACACCCTGGTGTCACTCGGCGTGACGGTGGAACAGCTTGAGCCGGTGAAGGGGTTGCCCGACCTGGTGTTCACCGCCAACGCCGGGCTGATGTTCCACACCACGTTCCTGAGCAGCCGGTTCAAGCACGAGGTGCGGGCGAAGGAGTCGCCCGTGTTCGATGCGTGGTTCGTCGCCAACGGGTTCACGGTGGAACACCTGCCGGAGCGCACCTTCCACGAAGGGGCCGGCGACGCCCTGTTCTGCGGAGAGGTGCTGTTCGCCGGCTACCGCACGCGGTCGGACGCCAACGCCCACCACTGGGTCGCCGAGAAACTCGGCGTGCGGTGCCTGCCGCTCGAACTGGTGAACCCGCGGTTCTACCACCTGGACACCTGCTTCTGCCCCCTCGCCCCCGGCGTGGCGTTGTACTTCCCCGACGCCTTCGACACCTACGGCAAGCGGGTGCTGAAGACGCACGTCCCGCATCTCATTCCGGTGGAGGAGGAGGAGGCCCACCGCTTCGGGTGCAACGCCGTGGTGGTCGGCAAGACGGTGATTCACAACAGCCGCTGCCCCGGGCTGGCGGCGGATTTGGGACGGCACGGGTACACGTCGGTCGAGGTGGAACTGGACGAGTTCTTGAAGGCCGGCGGCAGCGCGAAGTGCCTCACGCTGCG
>JANNVG010000648.1:0-1513 GCA_031414395.1 Fimbriiglobus sp. | reverse complement strand
TCCGCGAGCGGGTTCGATGGCCGCTCGCGGAGCGAGCAGACCACTTCAAAAAAAGCGAACCACCCGGGTTGGCAGAGGCCTCTCCCCTCCTCTGCCAAGTCCGGGTGGTTCTCGCACGAGTCATGTCGAGCCTTCGACCGGAACCGCCTCTCCCAACGGTTCCGTCCGATCTGGCTCGGTCTCACTCGTGCGAAAGGAACCTATGCAGGGGGTGTGCCAAACCCGCTGCGGCGCCCCGCGGAAATGTCCGCACCCGTCGCATGTGCCTGAAAAATCAGGGCGAAATCACGGTCGCCCACCGGCCTCGCTCTTCACCGTTCGCTCACATCACGCCCGCGCGTGCCGACCCACCATGCACGCCGTGCGTAGCACTCACGCACCCGCCCTGCGGCGGTCGGCCTTTCCTGTGGGTTCCCACACACCCTACAATCGTGGCGTGCCGAAACTTCGGGGCCTCGCATGAACGCCGACCTCCGCCTGAGCGGGTCCGACCTGTCCGCCGTCACCGACCAACTGGTGCGGTCGTATGGGGCGTGTGGGATGCTGCACCACCTGGGGCACGAGCCGCTGCCCAGCCGCGACGCCGTCGCCGACATCGTGGCCGACTTCGCCGAGGTGCTCTTCCCCGGCTACGGGCGGCGGCAGAACCTGACCGAGGCGAACATCGGCTTCTACATCGGCGGGCTGATCGACGCCTTGCACGCCAAGCTGACCGAGCAGATCGCGCGGGCACTGCGGCACGACCGCTGCCGCGACGACGAGGAGTTCCACCGCTGCGACGGCGAGGCGGCCGGCAAGTCGCTGGACGTGCTCCGCCGCCTGCCGCACGTGCGGGCCATCCTCGAGCGCGACGTGGAAGCCGCTTACGCCGGCGACCCGGCGGCGAAGAGCCACCACGAGATCATCTTCAGCTACCCCGGCTTCGAGGCGGTGGCCGTTTTCCGGCTGGCGCACGAGCTGCACCGCCTGCGGGTGCCGTACATCCCGCGGATGATGACCGAACTGGCCCACGCCAAGACGGGCATCGACATCCACCCCGGCGCCACCATCGGGTCGGGCTTCTTCATCGACCACGGCACCGGGGTGGTGATCGGCGAGACGTGCGAGATCGGCGAGAAGGTGAAGCTGTACCAAGGCGTGACGCTGGGTGCGCTCAGCTTCGACCGCGACGAGAACGGCGAACTGGTTCACGGCTCGTACAAGCGGCACCCCACCCTGCGGGACAACGTGGTGGTGTACGCCAACGCGACGATTTTGGGTGGCCGGACGGAGGTGGGCGAAGGGGCGGTGATCGGGTCGAACGTGTGGATCACGAAGAGCGTGGCGCCCTATGCGGTGGTGGTGCTCGACGCCCCGCCGCACAAGGTGAAGGGCGGCCCCACCCCGCGGGCACAGCAAGAGGCCATCATGTACCACATCTGACGGGAACCTGGGAGCGGGGGGGGGGCCCCCCCCGGGGGTTGGGGGGGGGGCCCCCGCGGCCCGGGGGGGGGCGCGCCGGGGGGGGGGTGGG